>PKTV01000168.1 GCA_002868985.1 Desulfobacteraceae bacterium
AAATTACCATTCAAAACACTGTTGCCAATAGAGCCAAAAAACTATAATCTTTGGCTTATCTACTGCGGGACTATGGATAAAACACTTATTAGGTATCACAAACCTAAGTTGCGGCGATTTCTACTATTGATCAAAGCCAACGTAATTTCAAAAACATTGTGTTTTCTGATATCATAAAACCAAACTCTTAGTGAGGGACCTGCTTTAATTGAAATAAAATAGATGAAATTAAATGGTTATATGAAGTTTAGGATGTTTGAGGCTGTGTTGACCTGGGATACTCCTTCAGAGTTCTTCAAACCAATTTTGTTCCAGATTTTTTTTAATGCGATCCGGATCAAAAATTCTTCCGTTCATTGCAATATAAACACCCGGCATTAATACCTGAACAGCCGCAACGGCACAGCCTATATTAAATTCAGCATCGCTGTATTTAAACCTGGCCGGCTTCATGGCACCGGTCAGTACAATCACTTTGTCAGATATGGTTTTTAATGTTTTGGACGTTTGAATCATGGTATCCGTTCCATGGGTTACTATAATACGCCGATGTTCATCAGAGCTAATCTCGTCGAAAATCAGCCGACGATCTTCGTCGGTCATATCGAGACTGTCTTTATGCAAAATGGATGATATTTCGTATTCAAGGTTTACATTTGCTTCCTTTAATATTTCTCCAATCCTGGGTTCCCCTACTTCATAGGTGCTTTTACGGTCAAAGTATACCTTGTCGATGGTTCCACCCACGGTATAAATTTTGATTTTCATATCGCGTTT
This sequence comes from Desulfobacteraceae bacterium, assembly GCA_002868985.1. GTDB lineage: Bacteria > Desulfobacterota > Desulfobacteria > Desulfobacterales > UBA11574 > UBA11574. The sequence goes on from PKTV01000168.1 coordinate 778, forward strand.
ACCTTATTTGGCGCTATTTGAATAAAGCCGTGTTATCTCATCCACCTCAAAACTGGGCCAAGCTGCCGGTCCAGCCTTGCTCACGGCCTCGACGCCACGACCGGCCTCCATCACTTCTCCGATGCGGGCAATATCGATCCCAGCGTTTTGAATGCTGTCCATAATCATTTCGGTTTCATTTTTACGAGAACAAATGAGAAGGCTGCCGGAGCCAATCAATCCCATGGGATCAATACCAAGCAAGGTGCACATCTTTTCGGTTTGCGGAAAGACCGGGATACGGTCAATGTTCACCCTGATTCGATGTTCACCGGCGATGCTCAGTTCCATGAGGGCTGTGGCCAATCCCCCTTCTGTAATATCGTGCATGGCACTGACGCCCCCACAATCGCGAGCGATTTGCGCTTCCTCTAAAATACTGATGGAAAAGAGAAACTGTTTACATGTTTCAATGTCGGATTCTGTCATCCCCAGAACACTAAGCCGATCTGAAAACTCCCTGGCAATGATGGCGGTTCCTTCAACTGCAACAGCTTTGGTCAATAAAACGTTGTCCCCCGGCTTTATGTTCCGTTTATCAATCAGGCTGCTTTTTGTCACTGTTCCAGCAAGCATTCCAATGATAACAGGCCTTGTAACCGCATCGGTGATCTCTGTGTGACCGCCGCACAGCGTGATGCTCCAGCGGCGACAAACCGATTCGAGTTCATGCATGACCTGGCGGATGGAGGATGCCGTAACACCGGATGGAAACAAGAGGGTGGTCAATAACCATCTGGGGATGGCTCCTGACGTGGCGATATCATTGGCATTGATGAGAACCGCATAATGTCCTATGGCGTCCGTGGCAAAAGTTATGGGGTCTGATTTAATAACAAGGACTTCTTCTTTATCAATATCCACCGCAGCCGCATCTTCACCCACACCGGCATGGATCAGCACTGAAGGGTCATGAAAATCGAACCCGTCCAAAAAATTTTCAAGCAGATCATTGGGCAATTTGCCCGGTGAAAGGGGCAGCCCCAACCGGACGATATTTTTAATCCCTTCCAAACCGGAGACGGTAAAGTCGCTTTCAACCTTTGTGGTGCCGGATAACGTTCCATAATCCAGAAACGCCGTCATACACCCTGCTGTTTGTCCTGCCTGAATGTCGAAAACAAAATCACCCACCATCAATATCTGTTTTACATCGACATTCAAGGTGTTGGCTGCAAGTATGATCCCGTCGCCACTTGGTTTGAGCCGGACGGGTGTTTCCCTGGAAATAATGACATCAAAATGCGACATGTCTATATCATTAAAATTCTGCAGGGCCCGTTCTACGCTTGAAAGTGTATTTCGGGTAATGACGCCGATACCGATGCTCTTCGAACGAAGAAAATGGATCAGTTTTTGTGCCCCGATGTTGGGCTTTGAGTTGACTGCCGCTTCTTTTTCAAAACATTCTAGTTCCTTTAAGGCGTCATTGCGCTGAGAGAGGGTGGGAAGATCTTCTATGAATTCAAGTACAGGGACATCGGCAGGGCAACCGATGGTTTTTTTTAAACGAGGAAAATTCAATGCCCCGGGTTTTGTCAGTGTGCCGTCAAAATCGAACAGAACGGCTTTAATATAAAATGATTGATTCATTATTTTTCCGTTTGTTCTTCATTGACTCAGTTTGTTTGGGGTATGTATCCACCGACGCTTAATATCTTGAAGACGATGGGGATAATTCGAGATGATGCCGTCAACGCTTAAAGACACATATTTTTCCATATTTTCTCTGTCATCAACGGTCCAGACAAACACTTTTGAACCCCCTTGTTGCATGCTTTTAATAAATGTCTTTCGTGCGATCGGGTAATGAACAGCCACACCGTCCAGAAATCCCGGCAGCAAGCCGGGCAAGATGCATAACATTGCGTTTTGAAGATTTTGTTTGATGGTTCGCCGTTTGGAAATAGAAACAATCAGAATGAGCGGTAATTGAAACCCTCTTTTGTGCAATTGAAGGAGCAGGTTGTAATTTGAACTGGATATAAAACTTCCTTCCAAAAGGGATGACGCTTTCAATGTTTCCCAAAGATTATCTATATTTGTGCAGCGTTTGAGTTCAATATCCAGGGGTATGGAACGGGTCGCTTCAAGACAGTTGGAGAGTAAGGGCGCACGATCATCATATGAGGTAAGGGATTGAACCTGAGAATATGTCAAACTATTCCATGGCGGCGTATTATGGTTTAGACGATCATCATGATAAACGATAAAACGGCCGTCCAAAGTTTCATGAACGTCTATTTCAATCATTTCAACTTCCGCATCTACCGCGGCTTTTATCGCAGGGATGGTATTTTCAATGTGTCTGTCACTGAATCCTCGATGGGATATGATTATTGGGAAATGATCGATACCGTTCACAATGATACTCCAAGGGATTTTTATATGTTATAAAAAAACCGGATTACAGGTCATAAGGTGTCAGGCTTTCAAAACCATGGTCGGTGACCAGAAGGGTTTGTTCAAACTGAGCGGAAAGCGACTTGTCTTTTGTAACGGCTGTCCACTTGTCTCCAAGTATGACGAGCTCTTTTTTCCCCAGATTGATCATCGGTTCTATGGTGAAAACCATGCCGGGAATCAGAGGGATTCCTTCTCCTCGTATACCATAATGGGGAACTTGTGGTGGCTCGTGAAATTCAAAACCAACACCATGCCCAACAAATTCCCTGACCACCGAGCATCCATTTTTTTCGGCATATTTTTGAATGGCCCACCCAATATCTCCAATGGTGTTGCCGGGTTTGACCATCGCTATCCCCTTGAACAGACTTTTTTGGGCTACGCGAACGATTTTTTTGGCGTCGGGTCCGGGTGTGCCCACGAAAAAGGTTTTGTTGACGTCTGCATAGTAACCGTTTAGAATCGTCGTTACGTCGACGTTGACAATATCTCCGTCATTTAAAACCCTTTCTCCGGGTATGCCGTGACAAATCACTTCGTTTACGGATACACAGACACTTTTAGGGAACCCCCGGTAGTTTAAAGGTGCAGGAGTTGCACCGTGTTTCAGTGTGAATTCGTGCACCAGCGTATTAATTTCATCGGTGATAAGTCCCGGCCTGATTTCAGGCTCGACCATGTCGAGGGTCTTTATGGCCAGGCGACCGGCCCGCTTGATGCCTTTTATATCAGCTGCCTGTTTGATCCGAATTCTGTATTTTTTGGCATATTCCGCCTGGAGTTTTTCCGGGTCCGGTTCTCTTTTACCCATACAGCATTTCTTGTATTTAAGACCGCTTCCGCAAGGGCAAGGGGCGTTTCGTCCGCCATTAAAGAATTTTTTCTTCATTTTTTTCTCGATGCAAACAATTAGATTTTTCGTTATAGTTTAGCCCTTTGAAACAAATCGATTTCAAAGGCAGCTGTAATGTTTTCAAAAGGCTAAAATATTACGATTTTTAAGCGAAAAAAATCGATCTAAATTGATCGATATCGAAATTTTAACAACCTATCGATAATCCTCCCTGATGGGATAAAATACATCAATGACCCGGCTTGGGGTTACGGACTTTCCGGAATGAACGGCATGCGGTGGAATAATAACGACGGAGCCGGGACCGAGCCGTTTGCTTTCGTTGTCCACGGTGAGTTCAAACTCACCTTCAAGAACGTTTGTAACCTGTTCGTGTGGATGGGAATGTTCCGGCAATTGGGCTCCTGCTTCAATACTCCAGTAAGAAAATGTCATGTTTTCTGAATGCACAAAACGAACTTTAAATCCGGAGACAAGTTCTTTTTCTTCTATTTCGTCAAGATGTAAGTATTGCATTATTGTTTTTAACCCCGCTTGAAAATTCTATAAGCTCTTGATATAATTTTATTTTATGGTGACCTGTTTGTGGCAACGGTTTGGAAGAATGGCATATTGGAAGTAAGGGCAGAAACAACCCCATTAAATTGTTTGAAACTCTTTCAAACCCATTATTCCAATTGGGGCGAAGCCCATAAGTCCAATATTGATATCTGCCATTAAGGTTGATGTCAATACAGTGGCTGAATTTTGTTATGTGTCGGATTAGGAATCATTTGTCATAGCCATTATAATTCACTTTTTCATATTGCAGATCTTCCTTTGGGTGGGGGGATTTTTTCTCGGCCGGATATCCGATGGCAATCATTGATTCAACGTTCAGGTTTTCCGGAATATTTAACAACTCGCGAATGTACTGTTCTGCTGCTTTTGTCTGGTCATGCATTCTTTTTCTGATCTGAATCCAGCAACTTCCGAGTTCCATGGATTCTGCTGCCAGGTGAATATATATCGAAGCGATGGAAGCATCCTCGATCCACACATCGCATTTTTCAGGATCCGCACAAACAACAATCCCCAAAGATGCATCTTTTAAAAAGGATGCACCGTGAGGCTTGGCTTTTGAAAGTTTTTCGAGCAAACCGCGATCGGTCACTACAACGAATTCCCAGGGATTAAATCCCCTGGACGAAGGCGCTCGAAGGGCTGCTTCGATAAGCCTGTCGATTTTCTCGGGTTCGACGGGTTTATCCAGGTATCGACGAATGCTTCTGCGTTTTTGAGCTAGGGATAAGAACATATTAGATTCCTCCGACTTGTGCAAAATTCAGATTATCATTCAAATAATGACGCAACTATGGTAAAGAATTGAATTATAAAGTCAATTCGAAATTTTTGCAAGGACGCTAACGATTCATAATGAAAATATTGCTGATATATCCGTACTGGCTCGAAAAACGGGCCGACATCCAAGATGTTATCGTTCCTCCCATCGGCATGTATTACGTCGGTTCTGTCTTAAAAGAGAACCATTACGATGTGGAAATATTGAACTGGTCCAGGATAAATGAAACACCCGAAGCCATCGAAAAAGTTCTGCTTGAAAAAAAACCGGATATCATCGGCTTTTCTATTTTGCAGGCCAACCGTTGGGGCGGCGTCGAAATTGCCGGGATTGCAAAACAGATCCATCCTAAAGTAAAAATTGTTTTTGGCGGGGTGACGCCGACTTTTTTGTGGAAACATTTTTTAACTCATTTTCCCCAAATCGATTTTGTGGTTATCGGTGAAGGGGAATACACGTTTCTAAATCTCGTAAAATATTTAGAACGTAATAAGGAACATCACATAGAAGACATTCGAGGCATTGCCTTCAGAAAAGACGGCAAGGTTGTCCGGACAGCACCTGCCGAGCCGGTTCATCATATAGATGCGCTGCCGGTTCCGGCAAAATATTTTGATTACCAGCATCTGTCCCTGACCCGTGGCTGTCCGGGGACATGTACGTTTTGCGGATCGCCTCAATTTTGGGGTCCTAAAGTTCGATTTCATTCCGAGGAATACTTTATCGACGAACTCGAGCGCCTTTACAAAAAGGGCATCAACTTTTTCTATTTCTCCGATGATACCTTCAGCGTTGACAAAAATCGGGTGATCGAAATTTGCAAAAAGATACTGGAAAAAGGGTTGAACATCACATGGGTGGCCATATCACGCGTCAACTATATGAATGAAGACATCCTCTACTGGATGAGAAAGGCCGGCTGCATTCAGATCAGCTACGGTGTGGAGAGCGGCTCGAAAAAAATCAGAAGTCTTTTGAACAAGAAGATTACGAACGATGACATTGAAAAAGCGTTTGCCATGACATTAAAATACGGCATTTTGCCCCGCGCTTATTTTATCTATGGCTGTCCCGGAGAAACGCACCGGACCATTTTCGAAACCATTGATCTTATCAAAAAGATCAAACCGCTGGTCATTCATTTTTTTGTTCTTTCGCTGTTTCCCGGAACTCGCCTGTACGAGGAATATAAGAAAAAAATGAAGGTCACCGATGATATCTGGTTAAACAAAATCGAGGACATCAAGTATTTTGAAACCGATCCCGAATTATCCCGAGAAGATGTCCTCTTGTTTGGGAAAACGTTGCGAACCCGATACCATGAACTGATTCCAGAAATTGTGGATGCTATCGAGCTTGTCGATAATAAGGAATTTTATCCCCTGCATGCTGACTTTTGTTCCAGACTCGGGATGACCTTTGATCACGGGGATTACGCCAACAACGACGAAATCTTGAAAAAAGAAAAAATTGCCGAAAAATTATACATCAAGGCACTAAAATATCACCCGCATCCAAGTGCTTATCTCGGATTGGGCATATTGAATCAAAAGAAGAGCGCCTATCATGAATCCATTAAAATTCTTTCAAAAGGCATTCAGTATTTTCCGGATAACGAGCAGCTCAATATGTGTCTTGGTACAAGCCACATGAATGTAGGGGATTTTAAAACCGCGTTGCCCTTTTTTCTTAAATTTCAACATTCAAAACAAGCACTGGAATTGATTGTTAACTGTTACCGTGCATTGAATGACGCTGAAAAAGCATCGGTCTATCAAAAAAAGCTTGCGTCCTAAGGTATAACAGACACAACAGGGGGGTGATAACAAGTTGGATTTTTAAGTTCTGATTACGGTTGAGCGCCTTTGTAATGGCTGATGTTAAAGCACCGGGCGAATAGATGAAATTCGTTGTGTACTTGCAGTTTGAATTCACCAAATTACGTTTTCATATAAAATCCCAAATCTTTTTCATAAAATTTTGTTTCAGTGTAATGTGCGCCGACAATGCGATCTTTTATCCATATCACCTTGACTAATTTGCGGATCTCTTTTCTAAGCGGGTTGTCAAGTTTAAATTTTACTTCCAATGTATCATCTGTCGAAATTTGATGTGGTTTGAGACTTTCAAAACGGATTCCAGTCAGTGAAAGTTCCCTAATGATTATTTCCCCTTTTTCTTTCTTTTCCTGGGCAATGTATTCTCCGGGCAACCTGACATCCTTGCGGTATTTCGTTCGAAATTCGATGGTGAACCGATGAGTTTCGCCACATTTGCATTTGGCCTTGAGCCTTTTTTGAGTATCCTTGAAACCCGTTACATCTATATTTTTCTCAAATCCGCATTTGGGACAGATTATCGTTGCCTGCTTGGTTTTGTCGACATAGACTTTTTTCATTAATTATCCTCTTTTCCAATATCACAAATGGTAATTTTCAAATGAAAGAAATATTTTGATTAATACGGCGACAATCTCTTTTTTTCGCCTTTATTTGTTAGCAAGTTCTAATTTTTCTATTATGGCATCGGTCACAAAATTCTAAATAGTTATTTCTTTTTCAGCACACAAGGCCCCTATTCTTCTAAATAATTCTTTCGGTAGCATGATTTTAAGAATCTTAGTCTCTACTTTTTCCGGGATCAGTTTCTTTTTAATAAAAAAATAAAAGGTAGAAAAAATGGGCCGAATAAAAATCCCATATTTTTCAACCTTATAAAAAAAAGGCGCTAATGCCAACATTTTATTCGACTTTGTCAACGATAGCCTTTATTTTTTTTATTTCTCACCGCGTATTGTCCCTCGTAGGATTTCACCCGGGCTTCAAAATCGC
>PKTV01000227.1 GCA_002868985.1 Desulfobacteraceae bacterium
ATATGGAAGAGGCCAATCACCTTATCGAAACCGGCAAAAAGGCTTATGTCGCCAAAGACTTTCCCAATGCTACGGGAGACACACAGAAGCCACCGAAAATCTTCGGCAACAAATAATTATCTATCATCTTATAGAACTGGCCTCCGCCTTCCTTTTTGAGCGGGGGTTAGATCTGTAAGGGTTCTGAACGGTCCTCCCCCACTGTTTGTAGCACCTTTTATGTTAGAATTTGTGCTAAATTTCTCTGTGAAAACAATAACCAAAAAAGGATCAAAGTGTAAAGGCATTATAGCATCTGGTGCAGGTGGGCGATAAATTAGGATAGCACACATACGGATCTGGAGCAAAAGAATCATATGCTGTAATTGATAGAATAACCATAACATTTCAGCCCTTTGAAAAGGTATCGTTTTCAAACAATCTGGTTTTAAACCACCTCATATTCGTACACAACGGAAATACATTCACAAACCCACTCAAGCTGTCAGATATTTTATTTTTATCACCGTTGAGTGACAATTAAATGAAAATGGAAAATATGAAGGGAGCAACCTTTTTCGTTGAGATACAATGTGAAAAAGGAATAAGGTGATCCTTATGGAAATGGAACATACATTGAGAAGTTGCGAGTTTTTCGAGTTGCTGGAAACAGGCGAATTGTCTGAGATCTCGAACCTCGGTCAGATAATGACATATCAAGATGGAGAATATGTTTTTCGCCAAGGGGATTATGGAGAGCATATTTATATTATTGCCGAGGGACAGATATATCTGGAAAGAGCTGTGGATTTGGGTGCCCATAAAGGCAATGTCGTCATCGAAATCCTTGGAAAAGGCAGAGTCTTGGGGTGCTGGTCAACACTCTTGGATATGCCTCACATCCTCATGTCTTCCGCGGTTTGTAAGCAACCGACGAAAATCGTTGCCATAAAAGGGGCTGAGTTAAGGCGGATAATGATCGGCAACGCAGAACTTGGATTTAATCTAATGGAAAGACTTTGTTTTTTACTTCGGGATAGAATACAGGCCGCATACGGGGCGATGGAGAAGATTTAAAATTCCCGGGTCTTATGTAACGCTTATGGTCATAAAAGGTGGGCTTCATAGGAAATGAATAGACATAATATATTATTTTTACCTCACAATATAGAGATTACGGTTGAGCATGGAGAAAATCTAATTCGTGCCGCCATGGAAGCCGGGGTTCATATTAATGCATCCTGTGGTGGAGAAGGCGTTTGCGGGAAGTGCCGCGTTATTATCGAAGATGGAAATGTTGACGGCGGCATAACAGAAAAATTAGATAAAAAAGACATTGAAAAAGGATACCGGCAGGCATGTCTGTCCGATGTTTTAAGTGATCTTGTGGTTCGCATTCCCATCGAATCGGAGGTTGATGCCGGCGTGCTCAACTTACAAAAAACGCCTCGAAACACGGCTCGAATCTGGGAAATGAATCTCGAAGAATTGAAGGACAAAGGCCTTTTCATGCCTCCGGTGGAGAAGAAATATCTCGAACTTCCAGAACCGACCGCTCAGGATAACCTTCCGGATGTAACAAGATTGATTTCTTTTTTAAAAGCAACACACGATGAACATCGTCTGGTGGTTCAACTTCCGGTGATTCGGAAAATTTCCGATATATTAAGACAGGACGATTTTAAAGTAACGGCCACGCTCGCCCGACCGGTGCAATCCGGAAGAAAGACGCATATCATAAATGTTCAGCCCGGGGATACCACCAAGCGGAATTATGCCATTGCCGTGGACATCGGCACAACAACCGTATACGCGCAGTTGGTTGATCTTGTAACTGGCGATGCCCTGGCTCAATTTGGCGACTACAACGGACAGATCAGCTATGGCGAAGATGTTATCAATAGAATTGTTTATGCGGGAAAATCGGGCGGCCTTGATAAGCTTCATGAAGTGGTCATTGCAACCATTAACAAATTAATCAAAAAAATAGTAAAAAAAGCACGGATCGATCGGGATGAAATTTCCACGATTACGATGGCGGGAAATACAACAATGACGCAACTCATGCTGAAGGTAAATCCCAAGTACATCCGGCTTTCACCCTATGTGCCCGCCTCGACCCTCTATCCGCCCATCAAGGCCATCGATATAGGTCTTACCCTGGGAGATCATGTAACGGCCTTGGTGTATCCGGCGATTTCGAGCTATGTGGGAGGTGACATCGTGGCTGGTGTCATGGGATCAGGAATGTATCGCACACAAGAACTGACGCTATTTATGGATATCGGAACCAATGCCGAAATTGTCATCGGAAATAAAGATTGGCTGGCCTGTGCCTCCTGTTCCGCAGGTCCGGCATTTGAGGGAGGTGGGGTTAAATTTGGAATGCGGGCTGCCAAAGGAGCTATTGAGGATTTTTCCATGGATCCTGTATCGTTTGAGCCGATGAATATCACCATCGGTAATGTCAGACCAAAAGGTATCTGCGGTTCCGGACTCATTATCATTGCAGCCACCATGTTTGAAATGGGTGTTATCGATAACCGGGGGAAATTCAATAGCGATCTCAATACATCTCGTATACGAGAAATCGACGGTATTTATGAGTATGTGCTTGCATGGAAGCATGAAACCCAGATCGACCGGGATATTGCGCTCACAGAACCTGATCTTGACAATCTCATCAGGGCAAAGGGGGCGATATACAGCGGTTGCATGACCCTTCTCGAGGAAGTGGGCCTAAAGATACAAGACATTGACCGCATTTATCTGGCAGGCGGGTTTGGCAGTTATGTGGATCTGGAAAAAGCGATGGTTATCGGACTTTTGCCGGAAATAGATCCGGATCGGATACGGTTTGTCGGCAATGGCTCTTTAATGGGTGCAAAGATGAGCTGTCTGACCAACCGTATTAGAAAGGATGTTGTTGAGGTTACCAAGCGGATGACAAACTTCGAACTGTCAGAGACCCCGTCTTTTATGGACAATTATGTGGCGGCTCTGTTTCTGCCGCATACCGACATGGATCAGTTCCCCAAAATAAAGGCACGTCTTGATGCGCGAAGGGCTTTGCAGTAGGTTTAAAACAAGCCAGTAAGCCCAACCCTGTCCCTGCTTAATGGCACCATATAATCTACGACCTAATTCACACCAGACTACCGATAAACCAGCTTCGGTGTTTCCATAATCACCTTGGTTTCCGGAGGCACCGATTTGGTAATCCAAACATTTCCACCGATGACGGAACGCGCACCAATAACGGTATCGCCTCCCAGAATTGTTGCACCCGAATACACAATGACATCATCCTCAATGGTTGGATGGCGTTTCTTACCCCTCAGTTGTTCTCCGGCATCTTTTGGAAGTGAAAGGGCGCCAAGGGTGACGCCTTGATAGATTCGAACATTTTTACCGATAAAGGTGGTTTCTCCGATCACCACGCCGGTTCCATGATCGATCACAAAACTTTCTCCGATATCGGCGCCGGGGTGAATATCGATGCCGGTTAAACTGTGAGCGTGTTCCGTCATGATTCGGGGCAGAAGCGGAACCTGAAGCTCGAAAAGCTTATGGGCCACCCGAAATACGGTCATGGCAAAGATCCCGGGATAGCTGAAAATAATTTCATCATGGCTTTTGGCTGCGGGATCCCCTTCATATACAGCCCGAACATCGGTGCCCAGCGTTTTTCTGATGGATGGAATCGATTCCAAAAGAGCAAGGGCCATTTTTTGTCCTTGTTCATCACATTCGGTGCAAGGGAGATCGTATCTGAAACAATCGTGCCGAATGCTGTGGGCGATCTGAATTGAAAGCATGTCAAATAAAACAGAAACCGCTTGCCCCATGTAGTATTTCAGGTTGCCCGGATCGATTTTTTCCCGTGTAAAATATCCCGGAAAAAGGATTTCTCTCAATTTATTTATGATATCCACCACGTATCCCTCAGAAGGAATCGGCTCGTAGTCGATATGGGTAAAACTCTCTTTGTCATAGCAGCTGTCGATAATGCTTTCGGCAACATCGGGAAGTTGTTGTTTGAATCTGCTCAAAGATTCCGAATCGATTCGGCAGGAAGAATCAGATTTTTTAATAACCTTTTTCATTGGTATGTCTCCAAAGTTTGGATATTCATTAACAATTTTAATTTTTTACTACGATGTGGTATTAATTGTCAATATAAAACAATCTGAACGCCCGGCTGAACTTTGTCTTTATGCGTCTGTTTTAATTTAAAAGAAAGGCGTGACAATATAATACATTATTGTAACAAGGCTTTTATTTTTAATTCAGATTTTTATATGCTCGAGAGGAAACAATCATGCGGTTACAATATCGCCAAAAGCGCAGATTGTGAGAATCAAGGTTTTATCTATGATGATCATTTTCTGCTAACATCAGATGAAAACAGCATCATAAAATGAATTTGCATATAAATACGGGTGCGAAACTCGAGTTATAATAGATATTTAATAATTAAAAATCCTGCTATTAAAAGCACCGTGAATGCCGTGGCAAGAATGTTGAAATATTTATCAATAAAGGACTGAATGCCTGGGCCGAAAATGTAAATAAGTCCTCCCACAAGGAAAAAACGTGCGGATCGAGACAACAAGGATGCGACAACGAATACAGAAAAATTAATTTTAAAGGCACCGGCGGCAATCGTAAAGACTTTATAGGGTATCGGCGTAAATCCTGCTATTCCGACGGCCCATTCATCGTATTTATTGTATAGCAATTCAATATATTCAACTTTTGGGGTGAGACCGTAAAAATCGACGATACGGGTACCGACTGAAGCCATAAATTGCCACCCGATAAGATAACCGAAGCATCCTCCAAGAACGGATCCTGCGGAGCAAATCAATGCATATTTCAGTGATTTTTTGGGTATGGCAACAGCCAGTGCGATAAGGAGAATATCCGGAGGTATGGGAAAAAAAGAGGATTCGCTAAAGGCCAGCAAAAACAAAGCCCAGGATCCATAAGGTGTTTCCGCCCAGCGAAGAACCCAGTCATATAAACGACGAAGCATTGATTACGCTCTCCATCCATGTTCACACACAAGTTTGACAAATCTGCAGCCCCCTAAATTCGTCTTGTGGATTCCATGTTCATCCTTGTAAAGTTTAATGAGCTCCTGGGAATACAGATCTCCCACGGGGATTACCATACGGCCTCCCACCGCAAGCTGACTGACAAGGGGTTTTGGAATGACAGGTGAACCGGCTGTAACAATAATTCCGTCAAAGGGGCTTTCGTCCTCCCAGCCCGAAGTGCCGTCAGAATACTTGGTGACAATATTATGATAACGAAGTTTATCGAAAAGCTTGCGGGATTTAGTGTAGAGCGGGTAAATTTTTTCAATGGTATAAACGCGAAACACAATTTCAGCCAGAATTGCGGCCTGATATCCTGATCCTGTTCCGATTTCAAGAATCCTGTCGTTTTTCCCGGGTTGCAGCGCCTGAGTCATCTCGGCGACGATATACGGCTGTGAGATGGTCTGCTGTTCTCCGATTGGGAGCGGAAAATCACCATAGGCCTGATCCCTTAGGGCATCACTAACAAAAAGGTGTCGAGGAACCTTGTGCATAGCTGCCAAGACCTTTGGGTCGGTGACGCCTCGAGCTTCAATCTGCCGTCTGACCATTTCTTGACGCTGGCGCTCGTATTTTATGGCGTTTTCATCCAAAATATAAAGCCTCTATATTTATCCAGAACATTTATTGTAACATGGAAAATCAGGTCTTCTGGGTCAGAATTCTTTTCTATTACTAATGTTTGTCAGGTCTTTTTGAACTGATAGCTGCGTTGTGATACCAAAATGTCCTATCAAATCAGAGGAATTGCGTCAAGAATTTAGAGTCTGAAATCAAATATGAATAAAGCACTTGATTTTTTATTAAAATATTACATAATCTATCACAACGTTTTTGGAAAGCGGTACAACATGTACAAAAAACCAGAAAGAATATATTCGGCACCCTCTATCCGGAGTTATCAAGTGAATTTCTCGCTGTTTGTCAAAACAAAACTTAAGATTTCGGTTCCACGGGGCAACGGAGTATCTTTACATGTTGAATAACTTCTGCATCGGATCGGACGAACCAACCCCATGAAGAGTATAAGACAACTGAAATTGTGCGTATTATTGTTATTGCTCATTATTTTGATCGGTGTAACCGGATATATGACCATTGAGCATTGGGGCTTTTTAGATGCCTTATATATGACTGTTACCACATTCACCACTGTGGGATACAGTGAAGTTCACAAAGTCAGCGACTTAGGTCGGATGTTCACGATTTTTTTTATTATCATTGGCGTAATGTATTTTTTGTATATTGCCGGTGTCATTGTCCAGTTTATGGTCGAAGGTCAAATCAGAACCATATTGGGGAGGAGAAGCTTGGATAAAAAGATTGATCGATTGAAAAATCATTATATTGTTTGTGGGTATGGGCGTATCGGAAAAACGCTTTGCACCATGCTAAAAAAAAAGGCGGTTGATCTGGTTGTTATTGAGAAAGATCAAGACCTCATACCTGTCATGGTTGAGGATAAAATTTTCTATATATCGGGTGACGCCGGGGATGAATCCAATTTGATTAAAGCCGGAATACAACACGCTAAAGGTTTAATAGCAGTTCTGGCTACGGATACGGACAATGTTTTTCTGGTGCTGACCGCCAGGCAACTTAACCCTGATCTTTATATTATGGCCAATGCTTCTCGCAACGAATCAAAGCCCAAACTCCTGGCTGCGGGTGCCAACCGGGTGGAGTTGCCCTATGATATGGGTGCTGTGAGTATGGCCCAGCGGATTATCCGTCCAACAGTGACAAATTTTCTGAGTCTTGCTCTTGCTCAAAGACGTAAAGATATTCAAATGGAAGAGATACCGGTGAGCCCTTCTTCGGAACTTGTCAATGTTATGCTTAAAGATTCAGGTATCCGACAGCGGTATAATCTGATCATCATTGCAGTAAAAAAATCAGACGACAGTATGTTGTTTAACCCGTCCTTTGAGGCAGTTATCGAAAGCGGTGATACCGTTATTGCTGTGGGGGAGGAAGAGAATCTTAAGAAGCTGGAAAAAATATTGAATCCAACAAACAGATAAGGGTTTAATGGTTATTACTCAAGTTTCGCATCTTTTAGTTTTAGAAATGCCCATATAGCACAGAAGGCTGGAATAAATTTTTAAGATAAAATCATATAGACACGATCGTTAAACATAAAAAAGCCACTTTTATATTTTATATATGATTCGTTTTTCTGTAATAATGATATCCACATGCCTATCATGGGTTTCCATTTGTATTTGAGGAACGATCTGGGCTTCAAATGTCAGGGCAACCTTTCTTGTGGTAATTGGCAGATTTGGAATAAGCCGGTCATAATATCCATCACCGGATCCTATCCTTCCACCTTTTTCGTCGAAAGCAACACCGGGAATGATGGCGATGTCGATGCATTCAATAGGTACAGTGTTGCATTGGTTTGAATCCGGCTCCAACAGATTCCTGGGCCCGAGCGTTAAGTCTGTATCAAGATTATCGATTTTCATCAATTTCATTTCATATTTTGTTGTAACAAAAGCAGGAAGAATGACTATTTTTTTGTAGTTTAAACATCTTTTTATTATGTTTAGGCTATTCACTTCACAGTTACCGTTTATGTAAAGCAAAACAATGTTCGCTTCCAGAAAATTGGCAAATTCAAAGAGCCGCTTTTCTATCCTATGGGTTTTATCTTTAATCTCTTTGTTTGAAAGTGCGGCCAGCACTTTTTCAACATTACCCCGAATTTCATCTTTTGTTTTTCGGATTTCCTCCATAGATATTCTCTCCCGCGCGAATATTTGAAATTCTTCTATAATATACAAACTTGAGGAATAATGTCAACTCGCAATAATCATTGACTATATAACATGCTCATGATACGGATCAATAACCTTTTTTGAACGTGAAAAACTGCAATATTAAGCTTGGAAATCAGATAAAAATGAGAGACAATCCTAGTTGGCAAGAGTCGGTAATCATCCGAGCCAATTTCGTATTAGAAGAAGATGGGGACTGTGATGCTGGAAATAAAATTTGTAAGACAAAACCTTGAACACATTGAGAAATCACTTGAAAACAGAGGTGAAACGCTAGATCTGGAAAGCTTACAACAGTGTGATACCAAACGAAAAGCCCTTTTGCTTG
>PKTV01000325.1 GCA_002868985.1 Desulfobacteraceae bacterium
AAATCTTACCAAAGTCACAAAAAGATAAAAAGCGCTTGACAGGAAATGAATCATGATATAATGAATTTTTTAAAGAATATAGACATACCTGTTGGATCCCACCATTTGGAGAGAATGCCATATTCTTCAATCTTATTTCACTGAAAACTCATATTCTTCCATTAAAACCAGTATGGATCCATTTGAAAATCGGTTAGTTCTAATCATCCTGTATGTTAATTTAATGAATAAAATAATGGAGTTGACGGAATGACGGTTTTAGTGAAAAAAAACCATTCTGACTAATACGAATATAATTTGACACGGCAGGAGGCATAAATTCACATTTAAACCTAAATTGAGCGATATTTTTACTCGATCTGCACTGATTTCTTGCGCATCAGGAATTCATTTAAATCCTTGACATATTTACGGATATTCCCGTCGAAGATCCCAATGTTTTTTCGGTTCGGTTTTCAAAAATCTTTATGCATTTTGATATTAGCACATATCTTTGTAAAAAATCGTTCAACTTTGGTTAAAGTTTAGTATCGTGTGATTTGATAAAAGAGACTGTAATATTAAATGATTAAGATATTTTTCAAAAAATATTTTTATGTTTAATGTAATAACCGACACAATGTTGTGTTAAACCAAAAAATACTTTAAAAAGACTAACATATTCTTTAAAGATAAAATGATCACAAAATAAACGGAATATATAATGGGAGGGATAATTTTTTAATGAACATCGTTGAGCTTAAAGAAAAGAAAATCAGAGAGCTGAATCTTTTGGCAAAAGAGTTCAAAATTGACGGGGCTGCCGGAATGAGAAAGCAGGACCTTATTTTTGCCCTGTTACAGGCAGAGATCGAGAAAACCGGTTTGATATTCGGAGAAGGCACACTCGAAATACTACCGGATGGATTCGGTTTCTTACGGGCGCCCAACTATAATTATTTGCCAGGACCGGATGATATTTATGTATCACCATCTCAGATACGTCGATTTAATTTGCGAACCGGGGACACTGTATCCGGACAGATTCGCCAGCCAAAGGAGACGGAAAGATATTTCGCCCTTTTAAAGGTTGAGGCGGTCAACTATGAAGATCCTGAGGTGGCCAGGGAAAAAATACTTTTTGACAACCTGACACCGCTTTATCCGGACAGGAAAATAATGCTTGAATCCGATTCTGATAATTATTCCGTGAGAATCATGGACCTTTTGACGCCTATTGGTTTTGGTCAGAGTGGTTTGATTGTTTCACCGCCGAGATCCGGCAAGACAATGCTCTTGCAGTCCATTGCCAACAGTATCAGTGCCAATCATAAGGATATTGTTTTATTTGTACTCCTTATTGATGAGCGGCCGGAAGAGGTTACGGATATGCAACGATCCGTCGATGGTGAAGTGATCAGTTCAACCTTTGATGAGCCTGCTGAAAGACATGTTCAGGTTGCGGAAATGGTTATTGAAAAGGCCAAGCGCCTTGTTGAACATAAAAAGGACGTTGTCATTCTGTTGGATAGTGTAACAAGGCTAGCCCGGGCCTATAACTCTGTTATTCCTCCCAGCGGAAAAATCCTTTCCGGAGGTGTTGATTCAAATGCCCTTCAGCGCCCAAAACGTTTTTTCGGGGCTGCCAGAAATATCGAAGAGGGTGGAAGCCTTACCATCATGGCAACTGCTCTGGTAGACACCGGAAGTCGCATGGATGAGGTTATTTTTGAAGAGTTCAAAGGGACCGGCAATATGGAAATTCAACTCGATCGAAGACTTGCCGACAAACGGGTATTTCCTGCCATAGATATCAAGAAATCGGGTACACGAAAAGAAGAGCTTCTCTTATCCAAGGACATACTGAATCGTGTATGGATTCTAAGGAAGTTACTTTCTTCATTAAATCCTGTTGACAGTTTAGAATTTTTACTTGATAAAATGAATGGAACCGAAGATAATAAGATGTTCTTAGATTCAATGAATACATAAGAAAAGATGAGGAGGTTTAAAGCATATGAAAACGGACATTCATCCTAAGTACGAAGAAACAAGCATAAGGTGCGCTTGTGGAAATGTGCTGGAAGTGGGATCGACAAAATCGGATATAAGTGTAGAGATCTGTTCGAAATGCCATCCTTTTTTTACCGGCAAACAAAAACTTGTGGACACTGCAGGTCGAATTGAGCGTTTCCGCAAGAAATATGAAAAATTTCAGAATCAATAGACAGCCCATTCACCAAATTCTGGTAAACCCTCTCATTGAGATAAAAAAGGTGATGGGCGGTTTATTTTTTGAAGCCGGCAGCCCATCTTATAAATACCATGATAAATACCATGGGTGTAATCCCGTGGGTGTTTGCTTAATGTTTATGTTAATAAGTCTGAGAAAGAAAAATGATTGATAGATTGACAGGTGTTGAAGATCGCTTTGTGGAGGTTGAAAAGCTCTTAAGCGACCCCGAGATCATCCAGGATCGGGAGGCATATCAAAAATATAGCCGGGAGCATGCTGATCTTAATAAAATTGTAACGGTCTATAGAAAGTACAAGCATACCTTGATAGAACTTGATGAGAGCATGGAGTTATTAAAGGACAAAGACCCGGATATTAAAGAGATGGCCCGGGATGAAGTCGAAGCCCTGACGCTTAAAAAAGACAACCTGGACACGGATCTCAAAAAACTACTCTTACCCAAAGATCCCTATGATGACAAGAATGTTATCCTTGAAATACGGGCCGGTACCGGTGGTGAAGAGGCCGGACTGTTTGTCAGCGATCTGTTTAGAATGTATAATAAGTATGCAGAATTCAAGAACTGGAAAGTAGAAGTTTTGAACCATCATCCAACCGGCATTGGTGGGTTGAAGGAGATCATTGCCATGATCCATGGCAAAGGGGCATACAGTTGCTTAAAATACGAAAGCGGCATACATCGTGTTCAGCGTGTTCCGGAAACCGAAACACAGGGAAGGATACACACTTCTGCAGTTACCGTTGCAGTTTTACCTGAAGCCGAAGATGTTGAAATTCATATTGATCCCGGCGAGATCAAAGTTGATGTATTCCGATCCACCGGCCCGGGCGGCCAGAGTGTGAACACAACCGATTCAGCCGTGCGTATTACCCATCTGCCGACAGGTATCGTTGTTACATGTCAGGATGAAAAATCGCAGTTGAAAAATAAAAACAAGGGAATGAAAGTTCTTCGTGCGCGCATTCTTGATCGTGTGACGAGAGAGCAGGATGAAAAAAGGTCTCAAGAGCGAAAGAGCCAGATTGGGGATGGAGACAGAAGCGGAAGGATAAGAACGTATAATTTTCCACAGGGAAGAGTTACCGATCACAGAATCGGGCTTACCCTGTATAAACTGGAGAATATCTTGCAGGGTGAAATCAATGAAATCATAGAAGGGCTTATAACTTATTATCAAACCCAGGCATTACAGAATGCGGAACCAGCCAACGTCCACTGATCCTGAGTGGACGATAATAAAACTCCTCAAGTGGACCACAACTTATTTTGAATCCCGCGATATAGACGGCCCAAGAATTGAAGCCGAAATACTTCTTGCCCATGTATTGCAATTACAAAGAATAGATTTGTATTTGCAATACGATGAACCGCTTTACAGCAATGAGCTGTCACGGTTCAAGGATTTAATAAAAAGACGTATTAACAGAGAACCGGTAGCATACATCGTGGGGAACAAGGAATTCTGGTCTATGGATTTTTTTGTTACCAAAGACGTTTTGATCCCAAGACCCGAGACGGAGTTTCTGGTTGAGACTGCCATAAATCTTTTGCCGCAAGATTCAGCCTCTAATCCGATGTTGACCCCAAAGCGTATACTCGAGCTTGGCACGGGCTCCGGGGCGGTGATTTTAGCCCTTGCATCCATGAGGCCCGGTCACCTTTTCTTTGCGTTTGATCGAATAACAGCCGCTGTTAGGCTGGCCAAGCAAAATGCAAAGCTCCATGGTTTTGAAAGCAGGGTCAGTTTTATTTGTGCAGATTGGTTTGGGCCTATTAAGGACAAAAAGCCTGTATTTGACATGATTGTTTCAAATCCACCGTATGTTCCAAGCCGGGTTATTGGAAAACTTCAGCCTGAAATTGTCAAGCATGAACCGATTTCAGCTTTAGACGGAGGTGAAGATGGGCTTTTATGTTTAAGACATATTATTAACAACGCTCATCTATATCTTCAACAAAAGGGGCACCTTTTACTGGAAATCGGCCATGATCAAAGAAATGACGTCCAGAAAATTGTCGATCAATGTGCAAAATATGAAAACGTCGTATATACAAAAGATTACAGTGGATATGATCGTATCGTCCAAATGCGGAAAAAATGATAAAAATTTGTTGCGAATCAGTTTTTAATTTGTTAGAAATATAAGTTTAATTAATTCGCACGTCCTTGGACCTGTTTCCCGGTGCTCCGTTTTGTGGGGTCGGAAACAGGGTTGATATGGGCGGGGGAAAAACCATTTAAGAAAGGGAGGAAATAATGTCTTACATTACGATGAAAGAGCTTCTTGAGGCAGGAGTACATTTTGGTCATCAAACAAGGCGCTGGAACCCCAAAATGAAACCTTATATTTTCGGGGCCAGGAACGGTATCTATATTATTGATCTTCAGAAAACCGTTCGAATGTTCAGAAAAGTCTATGATTTTGTCGTCGATACAGTTGCGAACGGCAAACCGCTACTTTTTGTGGGAACCAAAAAACAGGCGCGTGATTCAATCTATGAAGAAGCGAACCGATGTGAAATGTTTTACATTCACAACAGATGGCTTGGCGGAATGCTGACGAATTTTCAGACCATTAGAAAAAGTATTGACCGTCTCAACTATCTTAATACAATTGTGAACGACGAATCAATCAACCTTTTTCCCAAAAAGGAACGGCTGAAACTAAAAAAAGAACGTATAAAACTCGATAATAATCTTGGCGGAATCCGTACCATGAATGGTCTTCCGGGGGCCATTTTTGTTGTTGATCCCAAGAATGAAGCCATTGCCGTACGTGAAGGAAGACGTCTGGGAATACCGATTATCGCCATTGTGGATACAAATTGTAATCCGGAGGAAATCGATTATATCATACCTGGGAATGATGACGCCATTCGAGCCATTCGGCTGATTACCTCCAGAATAGCCAATGCATGTATTGAGGGGAAACAGCGTCTGGAAGAACAACGGCAGGCTGAAGCCGATAAAGATGTGGAAGATGTATCTGAGGTGGCAGCCGTAAGCGCCGAGTTAAAACCGGGGGAAAGGAAGGTTATCGCAGACGGTACAGACGGTCCTGTTGTAGAGATCATAAAGAAGACAACACCTTCAATTCAAAAAGACACTGAAATCAAAGAACGTTCTGAGGACGAGAAACTACAAGAGGATGCAGAAACAGAAAAACCAGGAGAATAAAGATGTCAACAATTAGTGCGAAGATGGTTATGCAGCTCCGTGAAAAAACCGGTGCCGGAATTATGGATTGTAAAGGAGCGCTTACAGAATGTAATGGTGATATAGATAACGCTGTTGATTATTTAAGAAAAAAAGGCCTTGCAACCGCTGCGAAACGAGCTGGCAGGGCCATGTCAGAAGGAATCGTAGAAACTTATATCCATATGGACAGTAAACTTGGGGTGCTGGTTGAAGTGAATTGCGAAACCGATTTTGTTGCCAAGAATGACGATTTTAAAGCGTTCGCCAAAAATATTGCAATGCATATTGCAGCGACCAATCCAGCTGGAATCCTGCCGGAAGATGTTTCGGAAGATATCATTAACAAGGAAAAAGAGATTTATCGTGGGCAGGTCCTGGAAATGGGTAAGCCTGAAAAAATTGCGGACAAGATTGTGGAAGGTAAATTGCAAAAATATTTTAAAGAGAACTGCTTAATGGATCAGGCCTATGTTCGTAATCCCGAGATGACCATCGCAGATCTTTTAAATGAATTGATCGCAAAAATTGGTGAGAATATTTCAATAAAACGTTTCGTAAGATTCAAGATTGGGGAGTCTTAGCCTTTGACGACACAACGATTTGAAAGGATTCTATTAAAGCTGAGCGGAGAAGCTCTCATGGGCGATCAGGGTTTTGGAATAAGCCCTGATATGATACAGTATGTGGCCGAGGAGATCCGTTCTGTATTTGATTTGGGGGTTCAGATCGCCATCGTTGTCGGCGGCGGGAATATTTTTAGGGGGATTGCCGCATCTTCATATGGTATGGATCGGGTTTCTGCCGACAGAATGGGTATGTTGGCCACGGTAATTAACAGCTTGGCTTTGCAGGATGCTCTGGAGAAAAGAGGGATGATAACCCGTGTTCAGACCGCTATCTCCATGCACGAAGTGGCTGAGCCCTTTATTGTTCGAAGGGCGATTCGACATCTGGAAAAAGGACGGGTGGTGATATTTGCCGCCGGTACAGGCAATCCCTACTTTACAACTGATACTGCTGCGGTACTTAGGGCGCAGGAGATACACGCCGAGATTCTTTTGAAGGCCACGAAGGTTGACGGCCTCTACGATTCCGATCCACTTGTTGAAAAGGATGCTAAATTCATAAGAGAAATCAGCTATATGGAAGTTATTGAAAGGCAACTTCATGTGATGGATATGACTGCGATTTCTCTGGCAATGGATAACCATCTCCCCCTTGTTATTTTCAATCTTGCAAACAAGGGCAATATTAAAAAAGTGGTATGTGGGAAAGTCATCGGAACACAGATAAATAATTAAAGGAAAAGTCAATGATTGAATCCATGTATCAGGAAACCAGAGAGAGTATGCAAAAGTCGATAGACGCACTTGAGAATGAATTTAAAAAAGTAAGAACAGGACGTGCTTCCCTTTCGATTCTTGATGACATCCGGGTTGATTACTATGGTACACTAACGCCTTTAAACCAGATGGCATCTCTTTCCACCCCCGAAAGTCGCTTGATTACCATACAACCCTGGGACGTATCGGTTATCAAAGAGGTCGAAAAGGCGATATTGAAATCCGACCTTGGATTAACGCCTTCCAATGACGGTAAAATAATACGGATCTCCATTCCGCCGCTTACCGAAGAGAGAAGAAAACAGCTTGTCAAGGTTATATATAAAAAGAGCGAAGAATATAAGGTCTCTGTGCGGAATGTCAGACGTGATGCCAACGATCTGTTGAAAAGCTTGAAAAAAGATGGCGAAATCTCTGAAGATGATGCTTTTAAGGCCCAGGACCAGGTTCAGAAAATAACTGATGAGCACATCAAACTTATCGATGACGTCTGTAAAGATAAAGAGAAAGAGATCCTTGAATTCTAACCCATCTTCCTCTATTCATACAGATCTTGACCCCCAAAATCTACCCTTCCATGTTGCCATTATTATGGATGGTAACGGCCGGTGGGCCAAAAAGCGTCTTTTTAATCGAATTAAAGGTCATGAAAAAGGTTCTGAAACTGTTCGAGCCATTGTTCGTGCCAGCCGTGAAATTGGAATTCGCATTTTAACGTTGTATGCTTTTTCCACTGAAAACTGGCAACGGCCTCAAATCGAGATCTCTGCCTTGATGACCCTCCTTAAAAAATTCCTGATTTCCGAGCAAAAAGAGATGCTGGACAACAATATTCGGCTCAATACCATTGGACAGACAGAGCGATTGCCGGAAGATGTTCGAAAAGAACTGCAAAAGAGCATGATGTTAACACGGAAAAATGAGGGATTGATCCTTAATCTGGCGCTAAGCTATGGGGGGCGGGCTGAAATTGTGAAGGCTGTTAAGGAGATTGCAATAAAGGCCATAGATGGTCGGATCGATCCTGATTCAATAACACCGGATCTCATTTCCAAACATCTGTATACCGCTGAAATGCCGGATCCGGATCTTTTAATCCGAACCAGTGGAGAGATGCGGATCAGTAATTTTCTGTTATGGCAACTCGCTTATTCAGAAATTTGTATTACAGACACCCTGTGGCCGGATTTTGGGAAAGATGAGTTTATGCGAATTCTTAAAAACTACCAGCAGCGTGAAAGAAGATTCGGCAAAGTCGGACCTTAATTTCGATCTAACATTGAAATTCTGGTCTTTTGGGATAGGTTAGAAATAACTGGCTCTGCCTTGGCGATTTGTGTCCAAAAATACAAATTCCAAGCACCAAATTACAAATAAATCTCTAATTTTTACCCTGTTAAATCCATCGC
>PKTV01000291.1 GCA_002868985.1 Desulfobacteraceae bacterium
ATAAGCAAATTTGTCAATAGCTTTCTTACTGCTTGATTTATAAGATATATTATATGCTATTGAGTTTCTTTATTAAGAGAAAAAATCTTGACAGATCAGATGGGAGCATGGTATCAATCTGAACGAGCGCTCGGTCAGGTTGGTCCGGCGCTAACTTTCCGTCAAATAACGTTTGGAGTTGTTATGGAACAAAGGCATGCAACAAAAGAAATTCCGACTCAAATAAAAAATCCTGAACTGGTTGAACAGCGTCATCGCCAGATCGTTGATGCTGCGGTCCTGCTGTTCATCAACCAGGGGTTTCACAAGACCACAACACGGCAGATCGCCCGTTCCGCAGGTATTTCCATTGGTTCATTGTATGAATATATCGCTTCTAAAGAGGATATTTTGTATCTGGTTTGCGATGCCATCCATGCCGAGGTCGAACTAGGGGTTTCGGAAGCGATGGCAAGAGCTTCAGGCGGCCGCAGTTCGCTGGCCGAAGTGATTCGTGAATATTTTTTAGTCTGCAACCGCATGAACGACCATATCCTGCTGATTTATCAGGAAACTCAATCTCTTCCTCCCCAATGGCGTAAAAAGGTACTCGAGAATGAAGTGCGCATTACCGGTATTTTCATGGAAGTGCTCGAACGTTTGATTTCATCCGGTGAATTACCACATTTAAGTGAGCGCTCCATGGAACTTGTTGCACACAATATTTCTGTTCTGGGCCACATGTGGACGTTTCGGCGCTGGTTTCTTGCCCGACATTACAGTATTGAAGATTATATTGAACTCCAAACCGAATTTATTCTTGGAATATCAAGGTAGAATTATCATCGAGTCAAAACTCCATGATTTGCAACTTGTAAAACCTGAATCTTGCATAAAAACTCGATTAAGGAGGATGCATGACGATAAACGTTGAAGTTTACAATCCCAAACACCCCATAAGAGTCGTCACCGCAACGTCCCTTTTTGATGGTCATGATGCATCCATAAACATCATGCGCCGCATACTCCAGGATGCCGGTGTTGAGGTCATTCACTTGGGACATAACCGCTCTGTCCATGAAATCGTCGATGCTGCGATCCAAGAAGATGTTCAAGGGGTGGCGGTGTCGAGTTATCAGGGCGGTCATGTGGAATTCTTTAAATACATTGTCGACCTTTTGAAAGAACGAAATGTTTCGCATATCAGGGTTTTTGGCGGCGGCGGCGGGGTTATCATACCTGAAGAGATAAAAGAACTGGAATCATACGGCGTCACTAAAATATATTCTCCTGAAGACGGCGCCAAAATGGGGCTGCAAGGTATGATCAATCACATGATTAAACAGATGGATTTTTCTACGGTTAACAAGACCGATTTTGATTTTTCAGCGCTGTCACCGGACAACACGTTCATGGTCGCAAACCTGATTACCGCCGTTGAGCAGGCCAAGGCACAGGAAAATGGCCATCTTGCCAAGCTCAGATCTCAAATTAAAAAAAAGATCGGCAAACGAAAAATACCGGTTATCGGTATTACCGGAACCGGTGGGGCCGGAAAATCGTCTCTGACAGATGAAATTATCTTAAGAATCCTGAATGATCTTAAACAGGTTCATCTGGCGGTTATCAGCAGCGATCCGTCCCGTCGCAAAACCGGCGGTGCGCTTTTAGGTGACAGAATACGTATGAATGCCATCGAAAATCCAAGGGTTTATATGCGGAGCCTTGCTACCCGAGGATCACAGACAGAAATCCCCCATGCTCTGGCAGAAACCATAGACGTTGCGAAAGCTGCGGGCTTTGACCTTGTGATTGCGGAAACCGCAGGGATCGGGCAGGGAGATTCGAGGATCATCGAGCTTGTTGATTTATCGATCTATGTGATGACCAGTCAATTCGGGGCAGCCACACAGCTCGAAAAAATAGACATGCTCGATTTTGCCCATCTTGTTGTCGTGAACAAATATGAGAAACAAGGCGGCGAGGATGCGGTGCGCGATGTGCGCAAACAGGTTCAGCGTAACCGGAAGGCATGGGATAAATCCCCCGAGGAAATGCCTGTTTACGGAACCATTGCCTCCAAATTTAACGACGATGGCGTTACGGCTTTGTATCATGGGATTATCGATGCATTGTCAGAAAGAACAGGGATCGTATTGGATTCGAGTCTTTCCAGACCGAAAGTAAAGACCTCTACATCCAAAACAATTATTATTCCTCCGGAGCGAACCCGTTACCTCGCTGAAATTGCCGACACCATAAGGAAATATCATCAAGAAACCCAAGAACAGGCAGAGGCGGTCCGCAAGGTCTGGCACCTCAAGGAGACCGCAAAGGCCGTAGCCGAGGATAATCTTATAGCCGATACATCACAGGTTTTAAATCGGCTCAAAGTGGAAATTGAAAAGGCCGAAAACACGCTGCATTCCGAGACGACCCGTTCGCTCGATGACTGGGAAGATATCAAAAAGACTTACACTAAAGATGAGCTTACATACCGTGTTCGGAACCGGGAGATTAGTGTTTCACTTTACACAACGTCATTGGCGAATACGAGAATTCCGAAGATTGTACTTCCCAAGTATAAGGACCCCGGAGAAATTTACACCTGGTTGAGACAAGAAAATATTCCCGGTCGGTTTCCGTTTACATCCGGTGTTTTTCCGTTAAAACGGATTGACGAAGATCCCACACGTATGTTTGCAGGAGAAGGGGACCCTGCTAGGACCAACAGACGATTCAAGCTTTTATCTGCTGATGCCAAGGCCAAACGTCTGTCTACGGCATTTGATTCTGTCACATTATATGGGTACGATCCGGACATAAGACCGGATATCTACGGCAAAGTCGGCACTTCCGGCGTCAGTATCTGTACTCTCGACGATATGAAAGTGCTTTATGACGGTTTTAATTTGTGCGCACCCAACACATCTGTTTCCATGACCATCAACGGACCTGCTCCCATAATACTTGCCATGTTTTTAAATACGGCCATCGATCAACAGGTTGATTCGTTTCGAGCCGGGGAAAAAAGAGAACCTTCGAAAAGAGAGTATAATGACATTCGATCCAAGGCCCTGTCCGATGTTCGCGGAACGGTTCAAGCGGATATTTTAAAAGAAGATCAAGGCCAAAACACCTGTATTTTCTCCATTGAGTTTGCGCTGAAAATGATGGGAGATATCCAGAAGTACTTTATAGAAGACAACGTCCGAAATTTCTATTCGGTATCCATTTCGGGATACCACATTGCCGAGGCCGGCGCCAATCCGATTACTCAACTGGCCCTCACACTGGCCAACGGGTTTACCTATGTCGAATATTATCTTTCCCGGAGGATGCCCATTGACAGCTTTGCACCCAATTTGTCCTTTTTCTTTTCCAATGGCATGGATCCGGAATATACGGTTATCGGGAGAGTGGCCAGACGTATTTGGTCTATCGCCATGAAGAATAAATACGGTGGTTCCGCCCGGTCTCAAATGCTGAAATATCATGTGCAGACATCCGGCCGTTCCTTGCACAGCCAAGACATCCAGCTTAACGACATTCGGACAACGCTTCAGGCACTTTGTGCGATTTATGACAACTGCAACAGCTTGCACACCAATGCCTTTGATGAAGCCATTACGACACCGAGCAATGAATCGGTCCGGCGTGCTTTGGCTATTCAACTCATTATCAACCGGGAGTGGGGCCTTGCAAAAAATGAGAATTTGAATCAAGGCAGCTTCGTTGTCGAGGAGTTGACGCGTTTGGTAGAGGAAGCGGTCCTTGCAGAATTCGACAGAATCACCGAACGTGGAGGTGTTTTAGGCGCCATGGAAACCGGTTATCAGAGAAGCAAGATTCAAGAGGAATCGATGTATTATGAAAATTTAAAGCATACCGGTGAGTTGCCCCTTATCGGTGTGAATACCTTTCGAGATCCTGATGCCGATTTAGAACAATTGAGCGAGTACATTGAGTTGTCCAGAGCCACCGAAGATGAAAAGAAATCACAACTTAAACGTCTGGCGGCATTCAAAAAAAGAAACAAAAAAGAAGCTGATAACGTATTGCGACGTCTTCAGAGCGTTGTCCTCTCAGGAGAAAACATCTTTGAAGAACTGATGGAGACCGTTAAGGTGTGCACTCTGGGTCAGATTACTCAGGCGTTGTATGATGTGGGAGGAAGATATCGACGAAACATGTAAGGTTTCCAATTCATAAATAGTTCTTTCTCCGATGAGCGGCGTTCTCCGCGAGTTTCCATCCTCAACGTACGATAAGTGCGCTTCGAATGAAAACTCTTGTGCGGCCCCCGTTAAAAACAAACGGGATTTTGTATCTGATTTAAAAAAATAAAGGGACTCAACTTGCTCATCGAATAAATTCCTTATTTATCAATTGGAAACGTGTTTTGTGATATTATTTTAGATAGTTTAAATTTTTTTTCAAAATCACCTCTTGGAAGGGTTTTGAAATAGGTTATAGAAAGAGAATAAAAGGAGATAGACATGAGAGAAGCAGTGATCGTGAGTGCGGTGAGAACACCATTGGGAAGTTTCAATGGTTCATTGGGGAATATCGGCGCCACCCGATTGGGTGCTGTGGTGATCGAAGCAGCGGTTGAACGGGCTGGTATTGTAAAGGATGATGTCAACGAGGTGATTATGGGGATGGTGCTTCCGTGCGGCTACGGACAAAACCCTGCCAGACAGGCGGCTGTTAAGGCTGATATGCCTTTTGGGGTTGAATGTATCACCGTGAATAAGGTTTGCGGTTCAGCATTAAAAGCGGTCATGCTGGCCGCCCAGGCGATTCAGGTGGGTGATGCGGATGTTGTCGTTGCAGGCGGAATGGAAAACATGAGTATGGCACCGTATTATCTTGAAAAAGGTCGTTTTGGATATCGCATGGGACCGGGCAAACTTGAAGATCATATGGTTCATGACGGTCTATGGGATATTGTCAATGATTTTCATATGGGTGTTTCCAATGAGCTGTGTTCCGAAAAGTACGACATCAGCCGAAAAGACCAGGATCGTTATGCCGCAGAGTCGTATCGTCGTACGCTTGAAGCCATCAGCAACGGTCGATTTAAAGATGAAATCGTTCCTGTTGAAATCCCCCGTCGAAAAGGCGATCCTGTTATTTTTGATCAGGATGAATGCCCCCGTGAGACGACCTTTGAAGACCTTTCAAAAATGAAACCGGCGTTTAAAAAAGACGGAAGAGGAACGGCCGGCAATGCATCCATCATCAGTGACGGTGCGGCAGCCGTGGTGGTCATGTCAAAAGACAAAGCCAAAATGCTAGGATGCCGCGTCATGGCAACCATCGGCGCTCAGGCATCTTTTGGTATGGATATGAAATACCTTCTTGTGGCACCCATCTGGGCCATTCCCAAATGTTTGAAGAAGGAAGGGATTTCCCTTTCAGATGTCGATCTTTTTGAGATCAACGAAGCGTTCAGCGGTTCGACGGCGGCAGTGCTGAAGGAGCTTGACCTGGATCATACAAAGGTGAATGTTAACGGTGGGAGTGTCGCTCTGGGGCATCCCATCGGTGCCAGCGGATGTCGATTGCTGGTGTCCCTTTTGTATGAAATGATTCGACAGGACAAAAAGGTCGGGGTTGCTTCGCTGTGCCTCGGGGGTGGGGAAGGTGTTGCCATGGTGGTAAAACGATAGGAGAGAAAAATGGACATAAAAACATTCGGCGTTATTGGTGCGGGTCAGATGGGAAACGGTATCGCTCAGGTTGCTGCCGTGAGCGGTTTTGAGGTCATCATGAACGACATCAAGACTGAATTTGTCGATAAAGGTTTTGCAAGCATAAAGAAGAATTTAAAGCGAAGCGTCGACAAGGGCAGAATGACCGATGAAGAGATGAATGCTGTTCTTCAGCGGATCAGAACCAGCGTGGACATCAAAGATATGGGGGCTGTCGATTTTGTTGTCGAGGCCGCCACAGAAAATGAAACGATCAAGTTTCAGATATTTAAAGATCTGGATAAAATCTGTGAACCTCATGTGATTCTGGCAACCAATACATCTTCCATTCCCATCGGAAGGATTTCATCCCATACCGGACGCCCGGATAAGACTATCGGGATGCATTTTATGAATCCGGTTCCGGTAATGAAACTGATTGAGATTATCCGGGGGCTGCGAACAACGGATGACACGTTCAAGACCACATGGAACTTGGCTGTAAAGCTTGGTAAAACACCGGCTGAAGCGAATGATTACCCCGGTTTTATCATCAATCGAATTCTCATGCCCATGATCAATGAAGCAGTGTATTGCCTGTATCATGGTGTGGGGTCACGGGAAGACATCGACGTTGTCATGAAGCTGGGCGCGAACCATCCCATGGGTCCTCTGGCACTGGCGGATCTCATCGGATTGGATACCTGTCTGGCAATTATGGACACGCTTTTCGATGGATTTAAAGATTCAAAGTACCGGCCTTGTCCGCTGCTCAAACGATATGTTGAGGCTGGCTGGCTGGGCAAAAAGACGGGACGGGGGTTTTATGAATATAAATAGTGATGGGAGCATTAGCGATTTGTTAAAATGGTTTTCATCCATTAAATTATTTATTTTTGAGCGAAAACCTCGCAATCAGGTTTCGGGTGTCAGGTTTCAGGTGTCAGTCGTAAGAAACGAATTAGCTGACACCTGAACACTGAAACCTGAAACCATATTTTGAAAAAAATCCTAATTGATGGATCAACACTAATTAAGGAGGCGATATGGCCAGAAAGAAAGCCGAGACCGTTGTCCCGGTGGGGAAGAAGATAAGAAAGGAACGATTAAAAAAAAAGATGTCCTTAGATCGTGTTGCCAATGAAACCGGTTTTTCCATTGATTATCTTAAAGCGGTGGAAAGCGGCAAAAAAATTCCGCCGGTGGGCGCCCTTTTGCAGATTGCACGGGCGATGGAAATAGACTCGGGCTTTTTTCTAAAAGAACAGGAAACGAGCTTGAGACGTCGTATTAAAGCCTATACAAAGCGTACCGAAAATTATGCGTATACAACGCTAACCCCCGGTGCTGAGAATAAACATTTAAAGGCGTTCAATGTTTCCATTGACGCCATGACGGATCATAAAGGGGTGGGATACCAACACGAAGGTGAAGAGTTTGTTTATGTTCTGGCCGGAAAGATTGAAGTGGTTGTGGGAGATCATGTAAACAAACTCAATGTGGGAGATTCGCTTCACTTTAATTCGGGAATTCGACACCAGTTGAGGAATGTTGGAAACGAAAAAGCCGAACTTCTCGTTGTCATCTATGGACCTTAGAAATCAAAATAATTTGGCTCAAGATTGTCAGAAATCGATGATTTCAGGCTTAAGGTTTTTGTCCAAGTAGGTTGGTGTGTCTTGGGCATTTAAAAATTGGTGTTCTAAAACAAAAGTTAAGAGGGAGCTATCCATGTCTTTTGCGCTTACTGATGAGCAGATCATGATTCAGACCATGGCCCGTGAATTTTCAAGAAAAGTTGTGGCTCTTACCGCTGCGGAACGCGATCGAACCAAGGAATTTCCGTCTGATAATCTAAAAAAGATGGGAGAATTGGGACTTATGGGAATGATGGTTCCGTTTGAGTATGAAGGGTCCGGAGCCGACACTGTGAGCTATGTACTGGCCCTTTCAGAGATTGCCTATTCCTGTGCTTCAACTGCGGTGGTTATGTCGGTTCACAATTCCATTGTGTGTGAAAGCATTTACCGGTTGGGAAGCGAGGAGCAAAAGGAAAGATATTTAAAACCCCTTGCAGCAGGAGATATTATCGGCGCTTTTGCCATGACCGAACCCCATGCGGGATCCGATCCGGTAAGACAGTCGACCACGGCTGTTCGAAAAGGGAATGAATATATTATCAATGGCACAAAACGTTTTACTACATCGGGTCGGAATGCAGGTCTGATTATTGTAACCGCCATCACAGATGAAGCAAAACGTCACCATGGTATCAGTGCGTTTTTGGTTGAGAAGGGCACGCCTGGATTTGCCGTGGGCAACGAAGAAGATAAAATGGGACTTCGTGCTTCCGATACAACGGATCTTATTTTTAACAATTGCACAGTTCCCGTTGAAAACATACTGGGAGAAGAAGGGGACGGATTCAAAATTGCCATGATAGCCCTGGACAGCTGACGTATTGGTATCGCA
>PKTV01000302.1 GCA_002868985.1 Desulfobacteraceae bacterium
ATGAGTTTGGCATATCATTACTTCATTCTAAATTTTTTAAATAATAATGCAACATTTTTTTCAGTTATTATCTTGACATTAAAAAAATAGTTTTTATTTTTTTAAAAAATTTAGGATTAATTGAATTTGTACGCGATGTTTCAGTAAATTCTGGTTCCACCTGGGATATGATCCTATTTGGTTTAAAATGTAACTTAAAGGAAAAAAACAGAACCAAAAAAAGTGCAATATCATTTAAAAAGGGAGGGTTGAGAGATGATTTACAGGAGGATGTTCGGTTTACCGGATTGGCAGTTAAGAGACCGGTTCCATGAATTGGAGCAGATGAGGCGACAAATGGACCGGCTGTTCGGCGCATTGACCGATGGTTCTACAAAAAAAACCGGAAGCGGTGTATTTCCGGCGATCAATTTGACGGAAAGTATGGATAATTATTACCTTCGAGCAGAACTTTCGGGAGTTAAAGCCGAAGATTTGGATATTCAAACAACTGGAAAGAATATCTCTATTTCCGGGGAAAGGAAAATTTTTGATGTGGAGTCCAACGCCAAGTATCGCCGAAGAGAGCGTGATGCCGGGAAATTTTCAAGAATCGTCGGCCTGCCCGACTATGTCGATTCAGATGCGGTTGAAGCCAGCCTGATCAATGGAATTTTAACGGTGGTTATCCCAAAAAAGGAAAATGCGAAACCAAGACAAATATCAATTAAGTAGGGCAAAAGATCGGCAAACATCTATAGGAGAGAATGTCCATGAGCGATTCTAAAAGCAAAGAAATTAAATTGAGAGACAAACAAGAAGTCGCCGGTTCTGCGGAACAGACCCGGGCAGGAGTATTTTTTACACCAGATGTGGATATATTCGAGACAGAAAAAGCACTTACACTTCTGGCTGATATTCCAGGCGTTGTGCCGGAAAATCTGAATATCGATCTTCNNNAACACTCTGACTATATCGGGTGAGGTTGTTCAGATAGAGGGTGCAGATGAAAAAGATGTTATGATTGAATATGAAACCGGGAAATATTTTAGACAGTTTTCACTCTCTGAAGTGATTGATCAAAGCAAAATTGACGCCAAGTTAAACGACGGTGTTTTGCGATTAACACTGCCCAAGATTGAAAAGGCGACACCCAGGAAAATAACGGTAAAAACCGGGTAAACAGACGAGAAGATCAATTGCCGTATAATTCCTGTGAAACTGATAACATTAAGCCACTTAGAGGCTTCGGCCATAGCGAAGCCTCTAAGTTCTGTCCATTTATTCTGCCTGCTTAACTCATCTAAGAACACAAAAACATTACTCAAACAAAAAAATGATAAAAAGTAATGAAAAATAATTGACATGGTCAAATTGATGTTTATTATTTTTGGCAAGAAAAACAAATTCACACCAAGGAGGTAGCATTATGGAACTTATAAGATGGAATCCAACAAGAGATATGTTTAGCCTTAGACATCAGATGAACCATCTTTTTGATGATGTTTTTAGACCGGCTGTTCGGGGTGATAGCAAGTTGTCCATGTGGGACTGGAATCCGACGGTCGATATTTACGACAATGACGAAAACATTGTTATAAAAGCCGAATTGCCCGGAATCGAGAAGAAAGACATCGTCATCGATGTAAAAGACGGGGTTCTTACCTTAAAAGGTGAACGATCCTTCGATAATGAGGTTAAAGAAAAGAAGTATTATTGCAGGGAAAGGACGTTTGGAAAATTTGAAAGAGTCTTCAGGCTTCCTGCTAAGGTCGATCCTGAAAAAATAAGTGCCGATTACAAAGACGGTGTTTTGAAAATCGATATTCCAAAACCAGAGGAACAAAAGCCAAAACAGATTACCGTGCATTAATATTGAGTGTCAAAGACGAACAATAAAACCAGGGGGCGGTTCATCACAAACCGCCCCAAAATCCAAATATAGCGGGGTATAAAAAATGAGTAAAATAATCGGAATCGATTTGGGCACCACCAATTCATGTGTCTCGATCATGGAGGCGGGAGAGCCCAAAGTTATCACCAATGCCGAAGGCGGCAGAACAACGCCTTCTATCGTTGCGGTTACCGATCGAGGTGAAAGACTGGTGGGGCAGATTGCCAAAAGGCAGGCCATTACCAATCCTGAAAATACGGTATTCGGTATAAAACGGCTTATCGGCCGCAAGTATGATTCAATCGAAGTGCAAAAGGACATTAAAATTTTGCCTTTCAAGATTGAAAAGGCGGCCAACGGTGATGTGCGAATCAATTTAAAGGGCAAACATTACAGCCCGGCAGAAATTTCTTCTTATATTCTGGCCAATATCAAAAAATCGGCGGAAGAATATCTGGGTGAAAAGGTAACAGATGCCGTGATTACGGTGCCGGCTTATTTTAATGACAGCCAAAGACAAGCGACAAAGGATGCCGGGAAAATTTCGGGCCTCAATGTATTGAGGATTATCAATGAACCTACGGCTGCCTCTCTTGCCTATGGATTGGATAAAAAAAATGAAGGTACGATTGTCGTATTCGATCTGGGCGGTGGAACGTTTGATGTTTCCATCCTCGAAGTTGGTGATGGTGTTTTTGAAGTCAAAGCCACCAATGGGGATACACACTTGGGGGGTGAAGATTTTGATCTCCGGATGGTCGATTATCTGGCCGACGAGTTCAAAAAAGACCAGGGAATTGATCTGAGAAAAGACACCATGGCCTTACAACGGTTAAAAGAAGCCGCTGAGAAGGCCAAGATGGAACTCTCTTCCTCCATGGAGACGGATGTAA
The DNA here is from genome assembly GCA_002868985.1 of Desulfobacteraceae bacterium. Taxonomy (GTDB): domain Bacteria; phylum Desulfobacterota; class Desulfobacteria; order Desulfobacterales; family UBA11574; genus UBA11574. Next base: position 2,767 of record PKTV01000302.1, read on the forward strand.
ATTTGCCGTTTATTACAGCTGATGCCAGCGGTCCGAAACACTTGAATATTAGAATCACCCGGGCCAAACTTGAAGCTCTGATCAGCGATTTGTTGGACAAGCTTGAAGGTCCCTGTAAAACAGCGATGAATGACGCGGGTACATCGACAGGAGATATTAATGAAGTGATTCTTGTCGGGGGTATGACCCGCATGCCGGCAGTCCAGGAGCGGGTCAAGAGAATCTTTGGTAAATCCCCCGGCAAAGGCGTAAATCCGGATGAGGTGGTTGCTTTAGGTGCGGCGATTCAGGGTGCTGTATTGAAAGGAGATGTGAAAGATGTTCTACTCCTTGACGTAACACCCCTATCCCTGGGTATCGAAACACTGGGCGGTGTCATGACAAAGCTCATCGAAAAAAACACCACCATCCCGGCCAAAAAGAGTCAGATTTTTTCAACTGCCGAGGACAACCAACCGGCGGTTTCGATTCATGTGCTCCAGGGCGAGCGTGAGATGGCTTCCGGGAACAAAGCCTTGGGACGTTTCGAGTTGACGGGTATTCCTCCGGCGCCCAGAGGCATGCCACAGATTGAAGTTGCCTTTGATATCGATGCCAACGGTATTGTGGATGTTTCAGCAAAAGATATGGCCACAGGAAAGCAGCAGTCCATAAGGATTACCGCTTCTTCCGGTTTGACCAAAGATGAGATCGATCGTTTGGTGCAAGATGCAGCGCTTCATGCTGAATCTGATAGAAATAAGAAGGATCTTGTGGACGCACGAAATACAGCCGATGCGCTCATTTATACCACCGAAAAATCGCTGAGTGAATTTACAGATAAAATTGATGAAGGAGCCCGAACCGAGATCGAAGATGCGGTCAAGAATCTGAAACGTGCGATGGAAGGTGAAGATACGGATGAGATCAAGCGGTTGACCGAAGTGTTGACCCAGGCTTCTCATAAGATGGCGGCTTCTGTTTATCAGAAAGATTCCGGTTCAGAAGAGCCGCAGCATGGATATGCTGCTGAAGATAATTGGCAAAACACTTCTTCCGGATCGGAAGATGATGTGGTTGATGCAGACTATCAAGAAGTGGCCTAGCATGTGTTGGTAAGTAAGGTACTCGAGTTTCGCACCCCAATTGCTAAAAAGCCTTGTAGTTAGCAGGCAGAAAATTAAGGGTGCGAAACTTGAGTAATGTGTTTAAATAGAAATGTGGTGTGTGTTTCATCGTGTAACGATATTGGCGAAGTAGATTCGTCATTTCATTGACTTAGCTGTGGGGAAGGCTGTGTCGCAGGTTTTGCTGCAGCCAAATATGAAAAAAAATGAAAGGACAATCAACGGCAGGTTGAATCAAGACCGCTTTCGTCCTCCGATACATGATGTTTCTGGTCCCGGATAGCCTTTACAGATCCAAGGTCTGACAGGATAAATTTTACAAAACGCATGTTCCATACTGTATTTCAGAAAGGGACAGGGTGCTGCGTTATATTCGGTATTTTCGATTTCTCCGGAATATTCGTTTCGAACAAAACCATATAAATCAATAAAATCCTCAATGTTCATGTCCAAATAATCCGAAGCAAGACGAGGATTCAATTCAGACCATGGAATGCCAATATTTTTACAGCAATTTCCGCATCTTTTGCAGTTGAAGTTCATTAGCTATCTCGCATCTTTGAATCTTGTCGTTGGGTTTTGTTAAGAGTTCCTATTAAAGATCAATTTGAGTTTTGCACCCCAATATTGCTAAAAAGCCTTTGGATTAGAGGGCCGAAATAAATTTATTCTTGTCCGCCTCACCGCCCCGCAAGCGGGATCTTCGACAAAGCGGCATATTCGACCGGCGAGAATATAAAATATTTTATTGGCGCATTATCGTACGGCACAAAATATAAAGTGATCGCTATTCAGATTCGTAAATATTTGAAGCGATATCTGGGAAATTCTTTAAAAAGCGATATAATGTGGCCCGTCCCACACCCAGATATCTTGCAGCTTTGGCCTTATTTCCGCCGCTTCGAATCAGAGCTTCTTTTACGGTTTTCGAATCCAGTCTCAGAGACGGTCCACGGGATAACCGATCAATTTTCTGCTTTCTCAATTCTATAGGGAGGTGAGCAGGTTGAATGATTTTTCCTCTGGATTTTATAAGTGCATAATGAATGGCACTTTGAAGCTCCCGGACATTCCCGGGCCAAGCGTAATCAATCATAACGGATAGCGCGCTTTCGGAAATGGTTTTTGTTTTTTGTCCTTTATAAGTGGCTTTTTCGAGAAAGTCGTTGATGAGGAGAGGAATATCGTTTTTACGCTTTCTCAGCGGCGGCATATGAATGGGAACCACGCTGACCCGATAATATAGATCATCACGGAAATTCCCCTTCTCCACTTCGTGTTTCAGGTTTCGATTTGCGGCGCTGATAATTCGAACATCCACTGAAATGGTTTTTTCATCCCCCACCCGTTCGAATTTGCCTTCCTGTAGAACCCTCAGTAACTTTGCCTGCATCACTTTGGGCAAATCTCCTATTTCGTCCAGAAACAGCGTGCCGCCGTTTGCCATTTCAAATCGGCCTTTCCTGTCTCTCAAGGCCCCGGTAAAAGAACCCTTCACGTGACCGAAAAGCTCGCTTTCCAGCAACCCCTCGGGCAGAGCCCCGCAATTGACCGGTACGAAGGCTTTATGCACACGTGGGCCTTCGTTATGTATGGCACGGGCTACCAGTTCTTTTCCGGTTCCGCTTTCTCCCTGAATGAAGACAGGAATATCGACTTCAGTAATCTCTCTTATCATCTCGAAAAGGTCTTTCATCTTCGGGTCGCGTCCGATAATTCCGGAAAAGCGATGCTCCTCCACTTTTTGATGGGTAATGTCTTGAACGGTTCCAAGGGAGCGTAACGGGTTTCCATTCGCATCGTATATGGTCCGACATTTTTAATGCACATATTTCAATGTGCCGTTTTTAAGGAGCAGCCTGTGAACGATATCATAGCCGGTTATTTTTTTTACTGAGTCTGTAAACGCTTTGTCTACAGCCGTTCTGTCTTCAGGGTGCACGACATCCAAGAAAGCTTCATAATTCGCGCCAAATTCATGAGGATCTGAATCAAAAATACGATAAATTTCGTCCGACCAATATAAAGTATCGGTAATCAAATTCAATTCCCAATGTCCTATCTTTGCGATCCTTTCGGCTTCTTTCAACCTTTCTTCACTTCTTTGAATGGCCTTTTTGCTCCCTTCCAGCTCTGCAATCGTTTTTTCCAATTCCGCAATTTTTTTTTCCAATTCTTTATAGGTTGGTTTTGTGTTCATGGAAAGATTCTCCGAACCTTTTGGAATAACCCTTCATTCAAGATCATCATTTCAAAAAACGTTGCGAGTAATAAGTGGTTATGGGTTTTTTAATAAAAATGCGAGGCGTTATTTAAGGAGTCCATAATATTCCGGGATCAAAATTTACAACTATTGATATTAACTATATTTTTATGCACTTTTGATGAGGTTTGTCAATGAAAAACTGAAAAAGACATTCGCTGGTAGAGGCGTTTTGAAAAATCATAGAGAATTGACATGTTCTTAAAATCATACTATTAATTGGCATAACTTTATAATGGGTTAATGTGTTCATATTCCAAAAATAGGGGTGATATATTGTGACAAAATCGTCTGTTTTTATAGAAACGTATCAAAATTATTTGGATCAAATTGGCAAAATTGATCTCGATTCAAGAGCCGAAAAATTAGGGGGGCGTATTGAAAAAGATGAGATGGTCCTTTCCTTTTTCGGGCGACCTTACAGGATATCAAGCCGGGGGATAACAGACCCCTCCGGCAAAGAGCCGTCTATGGGAATCAGCGTTGTCCTTTGCAAATACCTGCTTCTATGTCCGGATATACCTTCTCTGGACAAGGAATGGTTTTCCTATAGAGATTTTAAAGATACTGCTCCTTTGGTTCATAGCTTCGTGAATCATACGGAACAACCGATTGTCCGAAATTTTTCGAATCGCCTGGAAAATCTGGCAGCGGCATGTGCAAAACTTGGTGGGAGGGATCCGGGTTTAGATCTTAATTATCAACTTATCATGAAACTCTATCCGTTGCCGAAAGTTCCTGTGCTTTTACTTTTCGATGATGTGGATGAAGAATTTCCGGCCCAGTGCAAAGTTCTTTTCGAAAGACGTGCGGAACATTACCTGGACCCCGAATGTTTGGCGATTGTAGGAAGGCTTCTTAATGATTTTCTGAAAAATTAAATTGGGTTTGTTAAACTCCATACCTGTCCCGCAGTCGGTGTGATAATTCCCGCACAACCTGAAACGCTTTTTCAACGGTTTTTTCTCCATCCGGGTTGACCAGACAGCAGGTTGCCGGAGATAAAAGACTTCTCGATATTAAAAACGCTTTATCGATGCCTTTATCATCCAATAAATCCCACAACGTCGACACCCTTGTTTCCAGCGAACCGATATCTTCAGCTTCAAAAGGCTCAAAATTTGTGGGTACAATTCCCCATACAATGACCCCGCCGCGGTCAAGGAATTTTTTTATCGATTTAGAATAGGATGAAAATACTTCTCCATTTTGGTATATATCCAGAGAAAGGATGTCAAGATCAAGATTCAAAAGGAAATCCCAGTCCGGATTTCCACACAGATGGATGCCGCGAGGTCTATGCACCATAGAGAAAAAGTGCTCTAGGTCGTCTTTGGCCTTTATGTTGTCATAACCCGAAAGTGCACTGAATAAAAATTGCAGTCCCGGTTCATCAACAAACATAAATGCATTAGAATTCATTTTTTGAAGCCGTTGCAGCTGGACATTGATGCGCTTTGCCATAAATTCGAGCATAAATGGGCGTATGGTGTCTTCAAAGAGAATCGGTCGGTCATCTTGGTCAAGTACATTTAAGCCAAAACTGACGGGTCCTTCCAGTTGCCCTCTTATGGCGGGTCGGTCGGAAAGATTCATTTCTAGAAATTTATGATAAACCACCGAATACGCTTTGCTGATGTCAAAGTATTCAGGTTCGTCAAAATGGGCCATGGTCTCTTCAAATTCATTGATAAATTTATCCATGGAAAAACGAAGGGTTCGTTTTTCCATATCCAGAAGAATACCGGGAAAATTTTCGGCGGCCTGAACATACATGTCTTCATAGTAATTAACGTGCGGCAGCTGGGGCCAGAATGGAATATCCATGGATAGGGCGAATTCGAGTGCCCTGTCCGCATCTTTATGGGGCATGACAGCCATGGCGGTTGTATTTAGATTTCCGGGGATTGTCATAACAGTCCTCTTCTTAAGAAAAAAAGATTCTTGCCAATTCTTTCTCAGAAAGAATCTTTTCCTCTCGTACAACTTCAATAATGGTTTTGCCGGTTTCATGGGCCTTGTTTGCAATGGTGGCTGCCTTGTCATATCCGATATGGGGCACCAGATAGGTTGCCATGGCCAGGCTTTTATCGATGTTGGCGGCACATATTTGTCGATTGGCGCGAATCCCGCTGATGCATTTTTCAGCTAAAAGCTTGGTTGCAGAAGAAAGTAGGTCTATGGATTGCAGAAGGTTATAGGCAATCACCGGCAGCATCACATTTAATTCAAAATTGCCCGCCTGTCCGCTTATGGTAATTGTGGTGTCGTTTCCCATGACCTGAGCGCATACCTGAATGACGGCTTCCGGAATAACCGGATTAATCTTTCCGGGCATAATAGAAGACCCGGGCTGAAGAGAAGGAATCGATATTTCACCCAGCCCGCACCTGGGGCCGGATGCAAGCCATCGGATGTCATTGCAAATTTTCACCAGACTGCCGGCGATGGTTTTTAAGGCGCCGCTGGTTTCGACCGCCGCGTCCTGTGCGCCCTGGGCTTCAAAATGGTTTTCTGCTTCCCTAAAGTTGAATTTTGAATGTTTCGAGATCAGGGCGACAACTTTTTTTGCAAAATAAGGATGGGTATTCAGGCCGTTTCCAACAGCAGTTCCACCCAAGGCAAGTTCTGAGAGATGGTCTTGAGCGGTCTCAATTCTTTTTATGGCAAGCGCTATTTGTCTTTCATATCCTGAAAACTCCTGACCCAAAAATATGGGTACGGCATCCTGCAGATGGGTTCTTCCGATTTTTTTTACATCTTTAAATTCAACGACTTTATCTGAAAGGCTTCTTTTGAGACTGCCCAATGAAGGAATAAGACTTTTTTTAATAAGGGTTAATGCAGAGATATGGATGGCAGAAGGGATGACGTCATTGCTTGATTGCCCGAGATTGACATGATCATTGGGATGAACC
>PKTV01000304.1 GCA_002868985.1 Desulfobacteraceae bacterium
AAAGCCTTAAAGGATCATCAATGAACCAGGAAATCGGAAAATTAAACGAGCATTTTCTCAAGACGTTTAACAGACTGGTCTACCTGACCAAAATCCATCAGGTTAACAATCCATTGTTGATGGAATGCATCGTTATTTTCAAAAAGGTTGTCGGCCGGCTGCTGGAGGAGGATGATTATATTACCATACAGGTGTCCCGCGGCAATATTTTTATTCAGGACGAGAAGTTGCTTTACCGACGTGAAATCGCTAAACTTGTCAACAACATACTGCAGTATTTCGAAAAGCGAGACCTTCAGGGACTTTGTTTTTATGCTGCTGTCCAGGAGGTTTCGGACAAAGAGGTTATGGATTTTGGCCGCATATTGAACGAGAGCGAGCAGCAGAAGGATCCCCTGAACTGGTTCGTCGAACAGCTGGAGAACCAGGGGATTGTCTGGGTGGAAAATATCCATGAACAAGACGCGCAGTTGACGGAACAGGACCCAGAAACCGAACCCCTGGATCAGGAACAACTCAGGAAAGTAAAAGCAAAAGAATCTTACTTTTATGCACTGAATTCCATAAAAGAAGTGGCTGAAAAAATTACTTCCCAAAAGAAGGCGGGGGTTCGTAAGGCCCTTCGTGTGATTCAGAACATGGTGGATTTCGTCATGGAGGATGAGTCGATCGTTCTGGGGATCAGTACCATCCGCGACTATGACGACTACACCTTTACCCATTCAATAAACGTTGCCATACTTTCCATGTGTCTGGGGCGTCGAATCGGGATTTCGAGGACGTCTCTACACCGGCTGGGAATATGTGGGCTCTTTCACGACCTGGGAAAACTGGATATACCGGTTGAAATCATCCGCCTGCCCAGAAAACTGAGCAAGAGCGAGTTTGATGTCGTTAAGAAACATACCATTTACAGTGTCGCCCAAATTATCAAATTACAGGCCGCCCGGGGTCTCAAATCAAAAATTCTGCTTCCTCCATTTGAACACCACATGAAGTATGACCTATCGGGATATCCACAGACCCCTCAAAAAAAACCCGTGAGTCTGTTCGGTCGGATCCTGACCATTGCAGACGTTTTTGATGCCATCACCTCACCACGGAATTATCGCTCAACGGCTTTAACACAAGATCAGGCCCTTGGCTACATGTTGGACCACTCAGGAACGGATTTCGATCCGAGTCTCCTCAAGGCGTTCATCAATATGCTTGGGGTTTATCCCATCGGCTCACTTCTTGAACTGGACACCGGTGAATTGGCTTTGGTAGTTGAAGCCGGAAAAGCAGTCGATGGGACCCGTCCCAAGGTCGTACTATTGGCCGCAGATGGACAAGGGGGCTATACAAAGGGCGGTGTGATGGATTTGGATGAACGCGATGCACAATCCGGTGTATTCCGGCGAAACATTGTTAAAAGCCTTCATCCTTCCACTCATGGGATCCAGCCCGCCGAATTCCTTCTTCAAATATGAATTTCCCGTATGATGTACCCGTTAGGAACTTCGATGATACCGCATGGCCTGCGGCCTGATTCCTACGGCATCCTCGACGTTTGCAACGTTCGGGTTGAGGATGGAGAATTTGAGATTAGGGTCAAATAAATCTGGATTTCCTTTTTTTCTTTGCTGATCCACCGAGGATGAATCCAAAGAGTAAAACCCCTGCTCCTGCAATAAATGATTGTATTCTATTCGATTTCAAAGGGTTTTTCCGGTCTTTTCTAAGGCTTTTGGCCTCCGTGTTCAATTCGGCATTTAATTTCTTCAATTTTTCTAGGTCACCGATCAGTTTTTCCGTGTTTTTTGAATGCTTGAGAAGATTTGCATACTTATTATTAAGCGCTACGAAGTCACTTTTTGCTTTTGCAGCAAATTTCTGATTTATATTCAATTCTTCTTTTAACTCTTTGATTTCTTTCTGATACATGTTCTTTGTTTTCGATAACGTATTTGAGGCAGAATTCTGATCATTTTTAAACATTTTGCTTTCTTTTTTTAACGCTGCGATTTCATTTTTCAAATTTTCGATGATCAGAGCCTTGGGTTTTTCTGAAACGATATATTGTGCCCGAACCCACCCTTCTATGCCATCTTTGGTTCTAATCTTTAAAAGATCTTCTTTCTCCTCAAGTATATCTAACGGTGCCGCCGTCTCAATATATCCTAAAACAGCAGCATCCCGGGTTTGTCCGTCTCGAACAGAAATGATGAGCCGATCAGAAACATACCGCGTTTCGGCAAAAACATAATTAAAGGAAGCTGGCACAGTGAAAGCGATAATAAAAAGAAACACCCATATGGTTTTTTCAACGACCATTCGACTCATGATAGCACCTACTTATGTCTGTTTTTCTATAAGTTGTCGCAAAGGTAACGGGTAAGTCTTGCTCTTTTTCACCATCGCCGGCAGCAGCCGTTCTCTGGCGATTTCGTCAAGGGTCAATCCCTGCCAGTTTGTCAGTTCTATATATTCATCGAAAAACGTTGATGATAGCTTTAGTTCTTTTTTGCCCTGAAATAAATCATAGCAAAGATGGCTAAGATACAGCAACGTGACATTATATCTTAGTTCTTCGGGGATGTGATGTGGTGAAGAGAACTCGGGATAGGATTGAAACTCGACGCTTTTCCACAAAACATCCGGCAGGTTCCATTCTTTGAGCAAAAGAGATCCCAACTGAGCCTGGTCCAGGACCCCAACAAGTGCTGCCAACTTTGGATTCTGATCTTTGAGCAACTGGATGACGATCTGGCCAATTTCGTGTAGCAGACCAAAAGAGGCCATTTCGGCTGGATGGCCGTGTCGTGACTCTAAAGAGAGCATAAATGCGATATGCGAGATAATTTCGGAATGAAGGTGCAGTGCCTTAAATTTTGAGGTGTTCGGCATGGTGCGGCGAATACCTTCGGCAATGACGACCTGGTATATTTGTTCAAATCCAAGAAGAACAACGGCATGGTGAATATCGGAAATTTTTTTCTGAAAACTGTAGAATGCAGAGTTGATGGTTTTCAATACAATGGCAACGAGAGCCGGGTCCCGTTTGATCTGTTCAACGAGGTCTTTGGTATAAAGTTGATTGGACAGGGTCGTTGCAAATGCAGGCAATCGCGGAACTTTCTTGATAATGGCTTTAATCATTTCAGATTGGTGAAATTCTGTTTTCAATGGGGAACGGTAATTGAAAATATCTTCTTTTAACTGCATATTCTTTTTAAGAAGGTGGTTTTCACTCTTTTTTAGCAGGCGGAGGCGTTCAGCGGATAGCTGTGCCAGACGTTTGTAAACGGTCAGCTGTGTCATGGTGTTCAGGCTGTCAATGGTGGTCTTATCCAAAGCCATGATACGGGTCGGTTCAGCAGCAATAACGGATGTCCTTCGCAACGGGTCCTTGGCAAAGGCCGTGGCGTCAATCCAGTCCCCTTTTGAAAAAACGGCAATGGTTTTTTGATGCGCTTTTGGGCCTTGAACAAACCGCATCTTTCCGTCCAAGATGACAAACAGCATTGGATCGGGATCGTATTGCTTTATAAAAATTTCATCAGCCTGCAATTTGTCGATTTTCGCTCGACTGGATAATTCGATTACTTCTTTTTCGCTGAGTTCGTTAAAAGCGACCATCTGGTCTTTTTGTTGTGTCATTATGATTGCGCCTTGTTGTTTTCAACCTGTTATAATTTACCTTGAAAAATTATTCCAGCCTGCTCCGCCTAACCGGAAACAGTAAGAATTGAGCTATAATATCACATGTTTCAGTAAATTTAAAGCAAAAGTATTGAAATTCAAACAATTTAAGCTTTTATCAATGGAAAAAAATCTACATAGTGCCCATCCACGAACCAATCTTGGACATATGAAAGTTTCCAATCCAGAAATGAGAATTTTTGTTCAAGGTCAAGGAAATCAAGGAATTGCACGGAGGCGTACTTTTGTACGCCGCACAAGCGATTCCGCAGATTGACCCCAGAGATTGGGCAAAAAGGCCATTTATGGATGGAAACTACCTAAACTGAGCGATTATTGAGTTTGCCGGATTTGAAACGCTCAGTTTCGGTTCTAAATGTTATGATTACTAAACGTATCGGGCTAAACTTTTACAGGTGTCCTGCCGATATTAATATTGTTGTGAAAAAGGCAAACCTCTCGAGAGAGTGGGACGCAAAGCCATCGGCCCGGTAATCATGGGTGGCGGGGATGCCCGACAAATGGATACGCTGAACACCAGAGATCTTTCTTTTATTGAGAGGATGGGCTTTTTCTATTTACCGGAGGTGATGAATCATGAAATTATTGTTTTATTTTGGTATTTTCAGCGTGTTTGCCCGTTATTATCCATTTTATACTTTTGTTCTGTTATGGGGGGTGGTATGGATAGTATTTGTTGCACTGTGTTGGGACATGTGTGTAGAATTGGTGCGTATCCACGCAAAACAAAAAACTGAATGACGGGTTTAAACTCGAAGTTTTCATGGTTTAACCTTCGGGAGTTTTTTAAATTTATAACTCGAGTTTCACACCTTTTTTTTAAGGTCTCATCCATATGCTACATCTTTTTGCGCCTTTATTCTGTTTAATTATTGCATCCATATGATTTTCGTCTAACAAATTTTCCTGGCAACTGTTCTGTGCCGGCGCTGCTGAAAATTAAAACCGCGAAACTTACATCGTAACAAGATATTATTGGGGGTTATATACTTAAATTGTTGACAAGGAGTACAAAATGACGACACCTTCAAGAAGGATTCTTTTTGTGGATGATGAGGAAATTCAGAGAGATACGATAAAAAAGATGCTAATCATGCTGGGATACGATGTTCAACTTGCCAAAGATGCCAATGAGGCTTTAGAAATATCACGGAAAGAAAAATTTTCGCTGATTATAACAGATTTGATGATGCCGGAGATCGGCGGCGCCCAATTGTGTCAACAGATTAGAGAAATTAATGAAACGGCTGTTATATATGCTTTTTCCGGCTATCTTTCAGAACTAGACTCGGATCAGCTTAAAGATGTCGGGTTTGATGGTCATCTTTGCAAGCCGGTTAAAATCGAAGTGTTAAAACATGCCATTGAAGGGGCATTTGAGAAAAATGTTCAGCGGCAGGGCAGGGCTGCCGACACCCCGTAGTAATTATTAGAACCTATCTCAAATTTCACACCCTTAATTAATCCGAATATCCAGAACTTCCCTATTAGGAGGTGTTCATGAATGTTATCCATCCCATCCGTTACTCTCTTCGTTTGGAACCCGACCTTGTTCATTTTCGATTTTCCGGACAGGTTGATATCGAATTTCAATCCCTGCAACCGGTGGAACAGGTGGTGTTGAACGTCCTGGAACTGGCTGTCTGGAGCTGTAAACTTCAGATAGATGACAAAACAATCCCATGTACCTTTCAGATAAATCCGGAAAAAGAGGAACTTAAGATCGACCTTCCCGAAACCATGTCCGGCACGTTCTTTTTGACCATCGATTATCAGGGGTGGATCAACGATAAGATGGCCGGGTTTTATCGCAGCACATTTGAAACCAACGGCCAGAAACGATACATTGCGGTCACCCAGTTTCAGGAAAGCGACGCACGCCGGGCCTTTCCCTGCATGGACCATCCGTCTCAAAAAGCGGTCTTTGACATTAAAATGATTGTGGACGACGACCTTGTGGCCCTGTCCAATGGACCGGCAGTGGAAGAAAAACCGCTGACCGGCGGGAAAAAGCAGGTTCGGTTTCAAACCACGCCGCCAATGTCAACCTATCTTCTGTTTTTCGGCGTGGGCGAGTTTCACTTGAAAGAGCATGAAACCGATTCACGGGTGAGGTCCGTGACCTTGCCGGGTCGAATTCCCTACGGTGGATTCGGGCTGGAATTCGGCCGCAAGGCTCTCGAGTTTTGTGAAACCTATTATCAAATACCCTACGCACTGTCCAAGATGGACTTGATTGCCGTCCCGGATTTTGCATTCGGGGCCATGGAGAACTGGGGCGCCATCACCTTCAGAGAAAACCTGATCCTTCACTATCCGGAAGTGACCTCCAAGTCCGGTGAAATGAGTATCTGCAATGTCATTGCCCACGAAATCGCCCACCAGTGGTTCGGCAACCTGGTGACGCCTTCCGACTGGAAATACCTCTGGCTGAACGAGAGTTTTGCCACCTATTTTGCTTACGGTGTTGTGGACCACTACCACCCAAAATGGCAGGTCTGGGATCAGTTTTTGCTGGGACAAACCGCTCCGGCTATGGGACGCGACGGCCTGAACGATACCTGTGCCATCGAAATCCCGGGCGGCGAACACGTGGTCATCAACACCAGCACCGCGCCGATCATTTACAGCAAAGGGAGCAGTATTTTACGTGTGGTTCAGGGATACATCGGTAAAGACGATTTGAGGAAAGGATTGCAGCACTACCTGAAGACATTCGAATATGCCAATGCCGCCAGTCACGATCTCTGGGAAGCCCTGGAAAAGATATCCGGAAAGCCGGTTACTCCTCTGATGAAGAGCTGGATCGAACAACCCGGGCATCCCCTGGTTCAGGCCCAACGAAACGGGCGCGACCTCACGTTGACCCAAAAGCGGTTCACCTATCTTGAGAACACGTCCAATCAAACCTGGCAAATACCGGTGACCCTCACCGTCTATGACGAAACCGGCGATTCGAGGACGATCTCAATCCTTCTGAAAGAAACATCAACCCGGATCGATCTGGGAGCGGCGTGGGTTGCTTACAAGGTCAACACCGATCAGACCGGATTTTACAGGGTGGCTTACCGGACGCCGGAGGATCTGGCAGCCATCGGCGTCCGGGTAGCGGGTAAAAATCTTTCTCCTGAAGATAGATGGGGCCTTCAAAACGACCTTTTTGCCCAGGTTCAGTGCGGTGCAGCCTCCATTGACGACTATCTGGAATTTTTAAACAACTACCTCGACGAAGACGCCTATCTCCCTTTGAGCAGCATGGCGGACAACCTGTTCCAGGCCTACCTGGTTTTTGACGGACCCCGAAAGGAAGCGATTCGCTCTTTTGGAAGATCGATGCTTGAAAAGATCCTGTCGGCCATCGGGTATCTCCCGGTAACCGATGAAACCCTCACCACTTCTTTGCTCAGGGATCATATTCTCTGGCATGCCGTGGTTTACGGGTCAAGCCCGGCTGCTGTGTTTGCCGCCGATCAGTTCGAGGCATTGCGTCAGGGAAAGGCCATCCATCCGGACATTTTAAAGAGCGTGCTCATGGCCGGCGCTCTGGCGGGAGGGAGGGATACCCTGGAATGGCTCATCCGCCGGTTTGAATCCTGCGACAGTGAACACGAGCGGATTCAGGTCATCGCGGCTCTGGGATGTTTCCGGGACCTTGGCCTGATCCACAAAGCGTTAGCGTACTCCCTGGAAAAGGTTCCAGGGAGAAACCGGTTCATTCCCATGACGGTGGCGGCTGCTAACCCGTATGCCACGGGCGACATGTGGCAGTGGTTTACGGATCATGTCGATTCACTGGAAACCCTGCACCCCCTGCTGTACGAGCGGGTCATCGCAGGGATCGTTCCGGTGTCCGGTCTGTCAAACCCCGAAGACGTCAACACCTTTTTCAGCCAATATCTCGACCAAAAGCCTCACCTCGAAGCGGTGGTGCGGATGAGCCTGGAACGACTGGAAATCAATCACAGGATGCGAAGTTCGTCTTAGTTGCACCTAAATTCAGCGATTGTCGAGGCTTGCATGCCCTCCAGAGGCGGATAAACCTCACCGCCCCGCAAGCGGCATCTTCGACTGGCGGGGCTGTCGGATTTGAAACACTCAGTTTTGGTTGCACGCACTTTGCGAGGGCCCGCAACAGGATTGCCGGGAGTCATCGACGTCACCCACAACGTCGCTGATGGCCTGTTTCAGAAACGTGGATGCGCCGTTTTTTACCTTTCCGGCAATCTCGACGATCTCCTTTATTTCTTCATCATTCATTTTGATTTCTTTTGCTTTGGAATACAAATGATCAAAGCAGGGAATGCAATTGACACCGATGGCTGCACCCAGTGCGACCATAACCTCTGTTTTTTTGTCCATGATATTTATCCTCCTTGGATGTTTTTATTCTAAGACGAATTT
>PKTV01000399.1 GCA_002868985.1 Desulfobacteraceae bacterium
ACACAGTATAACATTACCCTGCCCCCCGGAATTTTTTTAAGAAAGGTGATCCCATCTGTCATAGAAGTAATCCTTGACGAAACGATTAAAAAAGAAATTTCTTTGCAGATCGACTGGGTTGGAGAACTACCGAAAGGATTAATTCTTTCAGAAATAGAAATAGACCCGGATAAAATTGAAATTATCGGAGGAAAACGGATTTTGGGGAATATTTCGACCCTATACACGGAAAAGGTACCCCTGGACAACTTAAAAGGAACCGGAACCATATGGGCTAATCTTGCCCTCACCCCTGCTGCCTTGAAAATCGCCCCGGGCTCAAAAGACAAGGTGAGAATAGTGTATGTTGTTAACCCAAGACCCGACCCGGATAAACCGGAAAAAACAAATAACAAATCACAAAAAACAAATAATATCCAATGACCAAAAAGAAAAATTCAAAACAAAAAAAACCGATTAAATATACAAAATTTAGTTTTGGTCATTGAAATTTGGAATTTCGAATTTATTTGGAATTTGGTGCTTGTATTTTGTTTTTTTGCCATAAAATGCACAAAATTCACAATTAAGGTACTATGACTAGATAGACGTCCCGAAACCCGGTCGGATTATCCGCGCCGGAAGAGGAATTCCATAAAGCCAGGACGGCAAATGAAGGATTTGGCAGGAATAAACGGCGTCATCATGGACAATACGTCTCTGTTCTGGCGACCCCGTAACGGCAGGTCGAGATGAAGCTGGGGCCGCAAGTAAATTCGATAGTTTTGTCCCACAACAAAGGACCTTGTTTCAGATGACGCTATCTGATCACCCATAACCATAACCACCGCCATTCCCTCTGGTTTTAACATGGAGTGGCACAAGGTTACCAGCCGGTTAACATCCTGTTCATCCAGGCGGTCCGCTAATTCCCACACCAAAATTCCATCGAAACTTTCAGGTTGATAGTCGAGGTCCTTCCAGATTTGATACACTGGATCGCCCTTGCGAAGATACCGGTCCAGCCGGATGAACAAGTCACAAACGTAGTGTTTCCAAACTCTGCTGGCAAAAAATCTGATATTTTCCTGACAAACCGGACCAACATCCAACAATCTGCTTTGTGGTTGTTGATCAAGATGTTCCATAAAAAGCTTCAGGACGTTGCTGGAGTAGCCCTCCAACCCAAAGTGTTGGTTCAGATCCCTTTGGTTCAGATCTCTAGCGGAAGCAGCCAATGATCAATTCCCCTTGCTGTCTTTGCCGGCCAGGGTCAATGGTTCTTTTGTCGGTACAGAGGGCGATTTTACTTCGGGCTTTCCTAATGGAACGGCTTTTTGCGTCGGTTCGCGTTCCAGCTCGATCACCGCCTTAAGATAGGCTCCGTCCTCTACGGAGATACTCTTTGCTTTGATTTCTCCATTAAAATCAGCTGCCTTTGTTATCTCCACTCTACCGGTCGCGCTAATGTTCCCCTCCAACTTACCGCTAATGGTGACATTTGCAGCACGAACCTCGGCCTCTACCTGACCCTTTGAGCCTACTGTTAAATGATTGGCTTTCATTTCAATGCTTCCCTTGACCGAGCCCTCAATAAGCAGATCTTCCTCGCCGCGGATAGTGCCCTCTATATAAATTTGATCTCCGATAATTGTCCTATCAACCATTGTGACCGGACTGTTGGAGACTTTAGGCTCGGCATTTGCCTTTTTTGATTTCTTGAGCATGAGATCCCCCCTTTTTGGGAAAAATAATTTATTTATAATCATGTCCCGATGAAATATTTTGAATTTCCGACGGTTGAAGATGAAGCTTTCGGTAAGGCGGACAAGAAAAAATTTGTTTCGCCCACCGCTTCAAAGGCTTTATTGCCTTATTGGGATATAAAATTTGGTTAATGATATGTTAATTCCCGTTTTATGTCAATCCCAAACTGAGCGTCTTAAATACCGACAAATCGATAATAAAGTAATGATTATAAGTAAATATCCTGGCCCAGAGGGTCAGACTTTGGGTTCCCCCTGGAAGGGGCTGCTTTACTTAAAGCTGTATAAGTTAAAAGTGCCTATTTATCCCGTATTCATCGGGAAAGCTATGGCGTCGCTTCGCTCTCTACGAGCCGGATGCCGCTGATTTTATATAATTGTTAGAATTCATTAACCCTGGCCCAGACCGATCACCAATACTCTATACTAAGAAAGTCATATTTGCACTGATATATAAGTCAAATCAATATATTAACGATTCGCACCAGGGCGGGCTTTAGCTCACTTTAAACTATAGTTCACTTCAAACTCTTACAGCGATTCTTCAGACAGAGCCGAAGAGCTCCGACTCCCGCAATGCGGGACAGGCAAGGCCCATCGAAGATCCCGCCATGCGGGGAAGGACCAGGATTATTATGACTAAATAAATATAACTTACTGATCTTGTTCTTTAATCCGTTCCCTTTGCAATCTGACACGATATCGCCATTCACTGTCATCTTTAAGATAGATTTCCGCCAGGCGATTGAATTCAGCGGCCTGCCCAACATTCCATTTCATGAGCCAAGCCTCGGCCAAATAGTAGTAATTCCGGCCATTGTTTGGATTGAGGTTCAGGGCCCGTTCCAGTATTCCGATGGCATCATCGGGCTGGTTATTTTCTAAAAACATCCGTCCCTGTTCGGTTAACTGCAAAGCGGCAAGGGCACGGGGGCTGAGGCCGGGTTTTTCGTCATTTTCCTCGAATTCACCGGCCTCTCGGGGCGTTTCCCGATAGACCTCCGGCGAGGGCTTCATAACAGCAGGAGCACACCCTGAAAGGACCATCGAAAATCCGAATATAAAAGTGACGATAACCATTTTAAAATTTATTAATAAAACCTTTAAGCCCATCAATGATCCTTCCAAATGAATCTCCGTCTCCGTGAATTGCGCAATGGTCTATGGGCACATGATCCGCCAGAAAATATTCTTCTATTGGATGAGGGCAGCTGTCTTCTACAGCCAGTTGTCCGCTTTCTGAACAGACAACCTGTTTGACCACTCCCGGCGGCATCCTAAACCAGCCTCCCGAGACATATTGGGGCAAGGCATTCACGAGACCGGCCCAAATCGGCAAGGCAGCTTTCGAGCCCGAGGCGTAAATAGAAGCGCCATCATCGAATCCCACCCATATCAACGCCAGAATGTCCGGCGTATATCCCACAAACCAGGCATCTCTATAATCGTTGGTAGTGCCGGTCTTGGCGGCAACCGGAAAGGCTACTCCCATTTTTTTTAATGAATTTGCAGTGCCATTTTCCACAACACTTTGTAATAATGAACTCATGATAAAGGCTTTTTCAGGCGTTGTAACCTGCTTGATGCTCATATATCTTCGTTCCATAACGATATCATTCTCGTCCAAGACCTCTTTCAGAGCCAACGGATAAGATAGTACACCATCTGCAGCAAAAGGACAATACGCACGCGCCAGTTCCAACGGTATCACCTCAAAGGATCCCAACGCAATGGATGGATACGGTTTTAGAGGGGTCGAGAATCCGAACTTGCCCACTTCGCTAATGATTTGATCTATCCCCACTTGCATGGCCAGATCAACCGTTGCCAAATTTATGGATCTCGCCAAAGCATTTCTCATACGCACGCTTTCCTCCGGCATCGGTTCATAGTTCTGGGGAATCCATTCCTTCCCATCAATTTCATAAATTCTGGATTCATTGGACAGTATGGAGGCCGGAGTGAATTTATCCAATCCACTCAAGTATACAAAAGGTTTGAATGCACTGCCGGGTTGTCGCTGCGCCTGGGTAATTCGATTGAACTGACTTGCACTGTAATTGCGTCCGCCAACCATGGCCAAGACATAACCGGTTTTGGGCTGCATAACAATAACAGCGCCTTGCAGTTGTTTTTGGGGATCTGTACGATACAATTCCGGGTTTGACTTCTCCAGCGAATCCAGGCCCGTTCTCAGTGCGTTTTCCGCCGCCATTTGGACCTGGGTGTCCAGGGTTGTATAAATCGACAACCCAAGACTGGATAAGTCTTGGGGAGAATACAGCACTGTAAGCTGCTCAGACAGATAGTCCATAAAATAAGGCGCCTTTTTCCCGTAAGACGCATAACCAACTGCCTCCACAGGTAAAGGCAACGCCATTTTCAGTTCTTCATCTGAAATCCATCCCTGCTCAACCATGGCGTTCAGCACCATGTCTCTCCGTTTTTGACAACGGTCTTTATCAATATAAGGAGAATAATGGTTGGGGCCCCTGATTAGACCCGCCAGAGTCGCGGCTTCAACCAGGGAAAGGTTGCTCACAGATTTGCCAAAATAGAAAAAAGACGCCTCACCGATACCGTTTATCGCTTCTGATGCTTTCTGTCCCAGATAGATTTCATTGAGATAAATTTCGAGGATTTCATTTTTCTCATACATCACCTCAATGGTAACAGACATGAACAGCTCTTTTAGTTTTCGAATGAACGTCCTCTTGGATGTAAGAAAATAATTTTTGGCCAATTGCTGGGTAATGGTAGACCCCCCTTGACGTATGGAGGCATGGCGCAGATTCGTGTAAACCGCTCTTAATATTCCCTGTTGGTCCAGCCTTTTGTGTGTGTAAAGCCGACGATCTTCTGCGGCTAAAACAGCATAGATGACATGCTGAGAAACTTGATCTATGGAAATAAGTTGCCGTCGTTCTCGATGAGGGCCAAAAAATAACATGACCTCCTCCGGCTCAAGCTCCAAAATGGGAAGCAGCTGACCTGTATTTAAATTGGTTATCGATTCTATTCGGTTTTCACCAAATCTGATTTGAACGGGAATGCCTTCCTTGTATCTCGATGGGACGATAAAATCGTGGAGATAAAGTTGTATAGATGATGCAGACCGATTGAGCTCACCCTTATCCACCGGCCTATGGGCAACTTCCCGATACCCCAAACGGCGAAGTTTTTCATTAAAAAGTGTACGATTTGTTTTTTGCCCAGGGTATAGTATTGTCGTATCTGAATAAACTTTGGAAGGTATACTCCATCGCCGCCCTGAAAATCTTTTGTCTATTTGGATGGAAAGATACCAGCAATACACCAGCATAATTCCACATATGAGGATAACGGTTGGCAGATACCACTTAAGCAGCCGTTTAAAAAATATATTTATGGATCGTTTTTTCTTTGTCATTTGTGTTTAAAGTGATTTTTTTCGAAGATGGGTTTCGATTGAATATCAAAAGTAGAATAATGGAGCAATGGAATATTGGACTGTTAAACGTTTCGGGATTTCTATCCCACTATGAGTGTGGAAAAAGGGCCGAAAGATTTTTTTTCAGTTCAATTTATAGCAGGGACGAATGCCGCCGTTGGCGTTTTGTACTGAAACCGATGATAAATCCAAGAATAAGCACACCGGCTCCGCTTAAAAACCACTTAATATTTTTGTTCCAAAGCAGTTTTGTTAACTCGTCCTCATACTTTTCAGCTTTTTGAGTCTGCTCACCGAGTTTAGAAGTTGATTCTTTATATTTTGCTTGTAGATCCAAGAATTGTTTGGACTCTCTTTTGAGGGTTTCGTAAGATTTGCTTAGGCCCCTTTGGTTCGCTTGAGTGGTGTTAAGATCGAGGCCGAGTTTTTTATTTTCGGCCTTGAGTGCCTTGTTTTCTTCCATGAGTGATGCGGCTTTGGTCTGAAGAGTACTGTGATTTTTCTTTAATGCTTCCAATTGCATACTGGCCGGGGTTTGATCGGTAAGAAAACGGCTGATCACCCAGCCCTCCTTGCCATTATTCAATCTAACCATACTCCACTCATTTTCAGATTTCAGAATTTCCACATCTTGTCCAACACTGAGCAAAGCAATTATTTTTCGGTCTGTTGCAGGTCCCGTCCGCATGGTTATTTTCATGCTGTCATTAATATAATTCTTTGTTTCAGCCAACACTGCTGTGGATAACAAAAAGAGACATATTCCGACAATACCCAAGGTTCTCACATAAGATTTCATAGATTCAAAGCTCCTGCTACTACCTGAATTTCGAATGATAATCTGATTGTTTATTAAAATGAATCATAACCATCGTGGAAAGTCAACCATCAATTCAAGTTAATCAAAACAAATCGCATCGTTTTCGGTAAGTTACACAACTGTTCAATTCATTAGCTTTTTATTCGCCTTTGTCTGAATACCCGTCAGTAATCAGAGCAAAGCAAAGATCCCTTCCAAACAAAGCTGAGGAGAACTTTTTAAAATTTTCCACTCGTGGGTTATACGCTTTTGTTTAAAATTTCTCTGATTTTGTTTGATAGACTTTTTAGGTTAAAGGGCTTTTGAATAAAACCGTTACATCCCCTTTTCAATATTTCCGTTGCCTGTCCATCAATACTGTAGCCACTTGAAAGAAGAACCTTAACTTCAGGATCGATTTTCTTTATTTTATCATAGACCTCGCTCCCCTCCATATCGGGCATAATCATATCCAAAATAATCATATCAATATTATCCTTGTTCTCTTGATATATCTGAATCGCCTCTTTACCGCCTCCGGCTTCAAGGATGGTATATCCAAGTTTTTCCAACAACTGGCCACCAACATCAATGATCATCTCTTCATCATCAACCAGCAAGATGGTTTCGTCTCCCTCTACGATGCGTTCGCTAACTATCGGGTCTTTTTGAATCGGCGCCTCCGATGCGGGGATATAAATGCTAAAAACCGATCCATGTCCTTTTTCGGATTCAACATCGATATATCCACCATGTCCTTTTACTATCCCATATACAGATGCCAGCCCAAGTCCCGAACCCAGACTCATTTCCTTGGTGGTGAAAAACGGTTGGAAAATGCGTGTGATGGTTTTCTGATCCATTCCCGTACCGTTGTCTTTTACTTTTATCATAACATATTTGCCGGGTTTGGGAGTATAGGGCTTACCTTTCATTTCTTTATGCGTAACATTGGCAGTTTGCAGAAATAAATCTCCTCCTCCCGGCATGGCATCGGCAGCATTGATAAAAAGATTTATGAGGACTTGCTCAATCTGAGATCCATCCGCCTTTACCGAGAACAGATCTTCATCAAGGTCCTTAGAAATGACGATTTCCTTTCTCGTCTTGCCAAACGTAGCAGAACTTTCTATTATGATTTTGTTTAAACTTATAGGTCTTAACTCATATTTCCCTTTCCTTGCATATCCAAGAAGTTTGCTCGTCAGCTCGGAACCACTTTGAATCAACCTTTCAACGGTTTTTAACCGCTCGTAATTGGGATCATCGGACCCGATATCATACAAAATCAGAGAAATATTCCCCAGCATCCCCATCATCAGATTGTTAAAGTCATGTGCAATTCCTCCGGCCAGTGTTCCAATAGCCTCCATTCTTTCGATATAATGCAGCTGGGCTTCAACCCTTTTCTTCTCCGAAATATCACGGAGAATAAAAAGTGTGCCCATAAATTTTCCCTCATGGTCATTATGGCGCGAAGCACTGACGCTGACATCTAACAAACGTCTGTCTTTCGTGTGGCATTTTGTCTCAAAACTATTACACGGTGTTCCGCCTTCCACAAGATCATGAATAACAGCCACGATAGATTCTTTTTTGAATTCATGGTCAAACGGTATCTGCTTGCCTTTCATTTCCTCCAATGTCCATCCAAATATCTCGGTAAACGCAGGACTTATAAATTCGACTTTTCCTTCCAGATCATAGGTAACAATGGGGTCAGCACTACATCGAAAAAAAGAACGGTATAGTTCTTCTGTCTTTTTAGCTTCCGCATAAAGATCCTTATTTCTTTTTTCGCTTTCCTTCAGCGCTTTCTCCGTACGATTTCTCAAGGCTATCTCTTCATGGAGGACTTCGTTAATTGCGGAAAGGACCTTTACTTCCATCTTCTCTGCAAAATAAATCGCACAAAGGGTTAAAAAACCGAACAGGAAAAATAGAAGATGAAGGTTCTGAGGATAGTCCAGCAGGGTGTCTTGCAATCCGTCAATCAGCGACAGCGTTTGCCATTCTTTGTAAGCCCCAAATATAAAGAATAGCACCGCCAATAAAAAAAAGTATATG
>PKTV01000484.1 GCA_002868985.1 Desulfobacteraceae bacterium
CGCGAGTCGATGAAAAAGCGGAGCATACATGTGAGTATGTGAGCATTTTGAAGAGGCTCGCAACGCTGTAATTGGGCGTTAGATGTATTTTTGAGATGGCTTGAAAAAAGGCAGAGCCATAACTGACTCTGCCGGTTTGAAGTCCTTTTTATTATTGTGATTCGCTCGATTTTAGCCTTCTATCGTACGTATCTCTCCTTTCTTTTCCAGACCGTCGTTCCGGAATATGTGCATAATATGAAAACTGACGTCTATCAATACCCGTACGTCTATCGTTATTATCAGTTAATGGCGTGTTCAATGTAAGCTATTTTTTAATTTTTTTTCGTCCAAATCCTGCAAGACCAACCAAACCAACTCCCAATAGGAACAAGGAGGCAGGCTCTGGGACGGGGATTAACTCAATTATTTTATTATCAGCAAAAACTGTCGGGATAATTATAAATCCGAATATATATATAATTAGAAGCACTGAGGCGACAAAATTTTTTTTCATAATACTTTTCCAGATAAAGCAGATATATCAAGAACGATTTTCGGTGAACGTTTAAAAGATCATCCGTATTACTTTGGATAAATGGGTAACCGTATATTTATTAAGCTTCTAAAAAAGAATAATTTTTTTATTGAAAGCAACAGATGCTAAATTTTAAGGGTTTCTCAGTGAAGTTTAAAAGGAACTCGCCAAGAATCGAATGCAGCAAAAAGGGTTGAAGTTAAATTTTTTTATGCTGTCTATACCATTACAGGACATGCAATAATCATGCAGAATCAAACAATTAATTTGCTTCCATAGATTTCAAGTAGTTACTTTAACTTCAAAAAAAATATCACAACAAATTGTGAAGCAAACACCACAATTGCTATTACATTTATTACACACTATGTAATTTGGGTAACAGTTAAAATAGGGGAAATTATTGAATACAACAGGATGGATTAATGCGGCCTTTAAAGAAGTTTATATAATGCCCATGGTTGGTTTTTTGTTATCCTACAAAAATTTAGTCTGTCCTAACTCGTTCCAAAAGATCCAGAGAAGATTTCAGAATTGTATTCCTGAATTTGTATTTAAGGGCGGTTTTCAGCATCTCAAGATGAATGACTCTGTTCATTTTAGCAAGGACGATTAGGGCAGCCAGGGCCCAGTCGGTGGATTTGATTTTCTGTGACTTAAAGTTTGGTTGAAGAATTTCGGCTTTACAGGATGGAATGGCAACCCCGGGAGCCAGGAGGATCAGGACCGAATTATCCAAGGAATCAAAAAGATCTATCCGGCGATCCACCCCTTCCTGGCTCAACGCCAGAATAACATCCGGTCGCTCAATGCCCGTGTAACCGATAACGTGCGGAGACAAAATAACCTCCGTTATGGAATGCCCTCTAAGAACCGTGATATTGTACTCATTTTTCTGAGTGGTTTGAAACCCGGCTGTAAGCCCTGCCAGGCACAAGATTTCACCGGCAGTGATGATCCGCTGACCGGCGTTACCCAGAATAATCACCTTCATTATTTTTCGTTCAACAGGGTCGAACTGCGCCGTCATTTTCTTAGGCGGTGAAACCTGTTTTTGTCCGGCAGCCAGGTCTCTGTAGTGGCGCCCATATTCTTCTCTTTGGTTTTCAGGCACCGGGTTTTTGATCGGTGGCATTTTGGCGAGGGATTCTTCAATGATTTGTGGTGTGAGTCTGTTGCGTTTGGTGTAGCGCCCCGGGCATATTCCCCAGATATCAAGGATAGAAAAACCGTCAAAACGAACGGCATTTTCTATTTCTTGCAAAAGATTTTTTGCATACCCGGAACAGCGCCTGACATAGCCAGCCCCTGCCGACGCTGCGACCCGGCATATATCAAAAGGAAGTTCCAAGCGGTTTAAAAAACCGGACCCCACCTGGGCGGTCGATGGGGTGGTTGCCGAAAACTGTCCGCCGGTCATCCCAAAATTGAAGTTGTTCAAAACCAAAAGTGTCAAATCAAGATTGCGACGACATGCAGAAAGGACATGGGCACCACCGATACCCAGGCCGCCGTCTCCCATGGTTACGATGACATGAAGATGGGGTTGGGCCATTTTCAAACCGGTGGCATAGGTCAGCGCCCTGCCGTGAAGACCATGAAATGCATGGGTGTTAAAAAAGGTGTCAAATAGTCCTGAACATCCGATGTCTGTGACAATAACAATCTCTTCTCCTCTCAGACCCATGTTCTGAAAAGCTCGATCGAGGGTTTGGGTTATCCGGTCATGAGAACACCCCGGGCAGAAAACCGGCGGCCTGCTTTTGTTCAACAAACTACCCATGAGCCAAAACCTTTGCTATCTGTTTCGGGGATATCAGACGTCCGTCCATTTGCCCAAAAAAATCGATGCTTTTATCCGGCAGAATCCGCTCTATTTCTCGAACATACTGTCCGAGATTCATCTCCACAACAACCACCCGCTTAACATGTTTTGCTTTTTCCTTAATTAATTCTTCAGGCACCGGCCAGAGGGTTTTGAGAATAAGGAGCGAAATGGGACTCCCTGAATTTTTGCACACTTGGTATACATCACGGGCAGCCCTGGCGGTAATCCCATAGGTCAAAAGAAGTGTGTCCGCATCTTTTTCCAGAATAGTTTCGTGAAAACTGAAGCTTTTAACTTTAGAAGTCAGTTTGGTGTTGAGCCTGTCCTGAATTCGGGCAATTTCATCGGAATCGGTGGTGATGTAGCCGTCGGTCCCGTGGGTCGAAGAGGTCTGACGAACGATCACATCACCGCCGATGGGTAAAAAATAGGGAACTTTACTTTCTAAAGACACTTCAAAAGGAATAAACGGCTTTCCGGCAGGGGGAGGGGTGCGTTCAATAATGTTGGGTATATCAAAGGCATCCATATCTATATTTTCACGGGTCATGGCGATCTCTTTGTTGGAGGCAATAAATACCGGACACCTAAATTCTTCGGCAAGATTAAAGGCGTTAATGGTCATTAAATAGCAGTCGCTAACATCTACAGGGGCCAGTACAATAACCGGCAATCCTCCGCTGTTGCCCCACCGTAAAAATTGAATATCACCGTCAGCGCCCCGGGTGGCTGAACCGGTGGACGGCCCAAGCCGCTGGACATCCACAATGACAATGGGAATCTCGCTTCCAATGGCAAAAGAAATATGCTCACTATACAGGCTGATTCCCGGTCCTGATGTGGCGGTCATGGCCTTCGTGCCCCCCATGGACGCCCCTAAACAGTAACCGATGGAAGCGATTTCATCTTCACCCTGAAGGCAGATGCCTCCCAAAGGTGGCAAAAGCTTAAGCATGGTATTAAAAATGGTTGTTGCCGGAGTGATGGGATACCCGGCAAAAAAACGGCATCCTGAAGCAATCGCCCCCCAGGCAATTGCTTCATTACCTTCCATGAGACAAAACGCCATTTTAATTCTCCAAATCCGGACAAAACCCGAACCAAATACGATATCTTATTATTTTTTCCCGTGCATTGAGGGCCCTAATAAAAAATTATGCCACAAAAAGTCATACGCTAGGAAGATGTTTTTCGATGGATGGAAATAATTTTCACATCCTTAACCGGTTTTTGCCCTGAATCGACGTTGACCGCTCCGATCTTATCCGCCACATCCATTCCCTTTACCACTTTTCCAAAAACAGTGTGTTTGCCGGTGAGCCAGTCCGTATCCACCAGATTAATAAAAAACTGTGACCCGTTGGTATTGGGACCTGCATTGGCCATGGCCAGCGAGCCGCGAACCGGTGGATGTTCTGATCCGTTTTCGGAATAGACATAACCCATATTTTCGTAAGCCTCCTTGAGGGTCAACTTGTCGAGCCTGGCCTCAAATTCTTTTTTTCTTTGATTGAGTTCTTCTTGCGAGTTAATTTTCATTGCTCGAAACAAGGGCATCGAAATGTTTCGCTGATAGTCTTCCTGGCTGCGGATCATCAAGTAACGATGGGGTCCCTTTTGGGGACCGAACGCTTTTATTTTATCGAGACCTAGCGCTGTAGCATCGATTTCATCGGCAAAAGTATAGCCCGGTCCACCTTTCCCGTCACCCAAAGGACATCCGCCCTGGATCATGAAATTCTGGATCACCCGGTGAAAAATCAGGCCGTTGTAATAGGGACGTTTAACCTTTTTCCCGGTCTTGCTATCCTCAAATTCTTTGGTGCCTTCAGCCAGACCGATAAAATTGGCGACGGTTTTTGAGGTTTCGCTCTGGAACAGTTCCACTTCAATGTCTCCGAGAGTTGTTTGAATGACAAACACGGGATTCTCCTCTTGTTTTTTTTCACTGGTCCATCCAATACCGGTCGTTAACAAACACAACATCACTCCGATTGTCAGGATTACATTTCTCATTTTATAAAAATCCTTTCCTTGGGCATATAAAAACACCGTTTTAAAATTCAGGGTAACGCATATCGATATCAAGATAGCCCCAAAGAGTCTATCAAAAAGTGATCTTGATTCTCATTCATTCCGATAAAGCACAAAGCCGCTTTTGCTTGGATCAGCCTTACAGCGCTTGGACTGCAATTATATTGGGGCAAGAAAAAAAGTCGCTTTTTGACATTCAGAAAATTATTCTTTATAAAAAACATACCGGTTAACAAGGAAATGGGATTATGTTTTTTAAACCCTAAATGATCGAAAGTTGAGGATGCCACAGATTCGAGGCATCAAGGGCGAAGCCGTAGTCGTCTACTGCAAGCCCTTGATAACGAAAAAGATAAGGTATCATCGGCTTTTCTGAAAGTTAAACAAAATGGAATTTTTTTTGAATAAATATATATCTCATTTATAGAAGAGTTATGAAAATGCATTTGAGTTCATTAAAGTGCCAAACAAATCAAACACATAAAATGTTTCTCCCGTTTTGTTTACGATCAATTAAGGTTAAACCGATTCAAATATTAATGCTGTTTGTGCCGCTGGTTTTTTCAGGATGCGCATATCATCAAAAAATTCCCTTTGAAAAAACAAAGACACTCTATCAGGGTCAGGACGTAAATGACAGCCTTATCCTTGGACAAACGCCATTTCTTCTTACCCACAGCAGCACATCCACCTACAACCGTATCGGTCGGCCTTCGGCTAGATATGACGATCAGGGGGAAGAACAGATCTATGTAGACATCGAACATCCGGTCATCTATTATCTAAAACGAAACTTTATCACCCAAAAGGGTCCATATACCAATCTGATTTACCGGGTTCACTTCCCAAAGGTGCCTTTCAGTCTGTTCCCATTTTATATCACAGCCGGGAAAAACATCGGCCTCTTGGTGGTGATCACGCTCGATGCCGCCAAGAGACCTGTTCTGGTAACGACGGTCGGCACTTGCGGCTGTTATTTAGCCATCGTTCCAACCACTTTTTTGCCTCGTGATTCGCTGCCGTTGAAATGGCCGGACGATTCGATCGACATTTACGGCGAAAGATTACCGTCATGTCTGAACTTTACAAACATGAAAAATCCCAAATTACTGATCTATCTCAGACCTGGTGTTCACCGGGTCATGGATATAGCGGTTGTGGACGAAGGGACAATAAAAAAATCCACGCATTTTACCATTATACCCGCATCCTTAAAACCGATGCAGGAATTGGAACGTATTCCAATAGACAGTAGAACAACCAGCTTTTATTACAACAAGGGCGTCTTGAAGGGCCATGTCAAGGGATCGGTGAAACCCTGGGAGTCGATCTTTTTGAGTCTGCCAAGCCTCGATTTTTTTGTGGGAAGCGACAAGATCTATGGGGATAGGAAGGAAACCGAAAACCCCTTTTATACCAGCCTTAAACCCTGGAATCGGGAAGCCTCGGATATGTGGGATTTCGTTACATTTCTGAAATTCTGGGGGTGGAGGTTATAAGTGTGAAGTTAATACCTGACGATTCGAATTTTAGAATTCGAATCCAGTATTTATTCCGGTGGGGGTTTGGTTTGATCTGAACTTTTTTTCAGCTTTTCTTCCAGTTCAGCAAAAAGAGCTTTTTGTTTTTCTGCCTGTTTGGCCTGAAAAGATTCTATTTTTTTCGAAAAATCTTTTTTAGAATCTTTAAATTTCTTAAGAGCCTCCTCGAGCTTGTCTTCCTTTTTGTCCCTGGGGATTTCTTCTATTTTCAAATGGTCTTTGATAAAAAGATGGTTTTCAAAGGCACCTTCGACCACGTCAATTATCTCTAATTCCTTGAGCTTTTTACATATTAGATTGCCTTGTTCCAAAGAAAAAGATAGGGTTTTGCAAATCTCATTCATAGAAGGTTGTTTTGAGTTCTTGTGGGTGAATATTCTTATGGCTGAAACCACAAGATGTGCGTTGGAATATAAATCAGGATTTTGCATAGCGGTCCAACCCGGTGAAACAGGCCATTTTTTATTGCAAATTAAAAATTAAAAAAGATATCGTATTTCCGCTTCTTGACATTAAATTATTAGAAGAGTAACATTTATTCCGAAATTGTCAAGTTGCAAAAATACATATGCATGGCAGGATGTTGCGTATAATTTCGGGCAATCACAAAACCAACTAAAAATATTCACAGGAGGGAAGCATGACCGAAATAATTGAAATCAAAGCAAGGGAAATACTCGATTCCAGAGGCAATCCTACAATTGAATCCGACGTCTATGTTTCCTGCGGTGCCGTTGGTCGTGCTGCAGTCCCATCCGGCGCTTCTACAGGAAAACGTGAAGCTTTGGAGCTTCGCAACAAGCGATCAAAGAGGTATGGAGGCAAAGGTGTCGCCACGGCCGTTAAAAATGTGATGGATAAAATTTTCCCCGCTGTTCAAGGAATGGATGCAGCGGATCAAATCGGCTTAGACAACACTATGATCAAACTGGATGGTACGGCCAATAAGTCAAAACTCGGAGCAAATGCAATCTTGAGTGTATCGATGGCAGCAACCAGAGCCGCTGCTCAGGCGTATGGATTGCCGCTTTACAGATATTTAGGAGGAATGAATGCCCGGCGGATTCCCCTTCCCATGATGAACGTCATCAACGGCGGTGCCCATGCCGCCAACAATCTTGACATCCAAGAGTTTATGATCGTACCCGTGGGTGCAAAATCCATCACCCAGGCCGTTCAGATGGGAGCAGAAACCTTTCACAGCCTGAAAAAGATACTCAAAGACAAGGGGCTCAATACCGCTGTGGGAGACGAGGGCGGTTTTGCGCCGGATTTTGCGTCTCATGAAGAGGCCATTCAGTTTATCATCAGCGCCATCGAAGCTGCCGGTTACAAGCCGGGAAGTGATATTGGATTGGCTTTGGATTCAGCCGCCAGTGAATTTTACAAAAAAGGAAAATATATCCTTCAATCAGAAAATAAAAAACTGACTGCCGAAGCGTTGATCGATTACTATCAGACTCTAATAGATAAATATCCGATTCTCTCTATTGAAGATGGTCTTGCAGAGCAGGATTGGAAAGGCTGGGCTTTGATGACCGATCGTTTGGAAGGATCCATCCAAATTGTGGGCGATGATATCTTTGTCACCAACCCCACAATATTCAAAAAAGGGATCGAAGAAGGCATTGCCAATTCCATTCTGATAAAGTTGAATCAGATCGGCACGGTCACCGAAACGCTCAATACCATTGAGATGGCAAAGCAATCCGGATATACTACCGTCATTTCGCACAGATCCGGCGAAACGGAAGATGCCTTTATTTCAGATTTTGTTGTAGGGACTAGCGGCGGCCAGATAAAAACCGGTTCCATGTCCCGCAGCGATCGTGTCTCGAAATACAACCAGCTCATGCGGATTGAAGAAGAACTCGGAGAAGGCGCAATCTTTGAAGACGAAATATTGTAAATGTTCTTCTAAAAATTATTATAAATTCGTAAAAAGTCAAAAGCTTCAGCTTCCCCCGCATAAAACCAGCGGGATAAAAAGACGCGTAAATTCCGGGAAATGCAGTGCAACTCCGTCCCGCTGAAGCGGGATTTACGACGCCGTCAAATATAGAATACCAAA
>PKTV01000485.1 GCA_002868985.1 Desulfobacteraceae bacterium
CGACATCGAATAAAGATAAGGCACGATTTGCAAAAATTCAACGCATACTCAAAAAAACCTATCCCGAAGTCAAAACCCAGCTTCGTCACGCCAATCCCTTTCAACTTCTTGTGGCAACCATACTATCTGCCCAATGTACGGATAAGCAGGTCAATGGCGTCACAAAAACTCTGTTTAATCATCTAAAAACGCCTCAGGATTTTGCAAATGCCTCCAACGAAACCATTGAAGCGCTGATTCGATCCACCGGCTATTTCCGGAACAAGGCAAAGAATATCAAAAACTGCTCAAAAAGTCTTCTGGAAATATATGATGGTCAGGTACCTCAAACTTTGGATGAACTGGTAAAACTTCCCGGTGTGGGACGTAAAACCGCCAATGTGGTTCTTGGCAGTGTATTTAATATTCCGGGTATTGTTGTGGACACACATGTGGCAAGAATATCAAAAAGGCTCGGACTTACGGGAAATAACCACCCGGTTAAAATTGAGTATGACCTGATGGAAATTATTCCCCGAAAAGAATGGAATGCATTTTCTTTGCAATTGATCTATTTCGGAAGGGCCATATGCAAAGCGAGAAAGCCGCTGTGTCCCACCTGTCCACTCTATGATCTGTGTGAATTTCCTGATAAAATTTTAAAACCGGGATAAGCAGGTTTTTTTACATTAAAAACCTAACCCGGACAAGCCAGTTGTAGCGAAACGGACTTGTCCGCCTGTGCCGTGTGGCGGAAATCCCGATTTATCGGGGAACCAAAAATATTTGCCACCAAGGCACAAAGACACGAAGGATTTTATTTTGTTATTCGTTTTTAGTGTCTTGGTGTCTTTG
This sequence comes from Desulfobacteraceae bacterium, assembly GCA_002868985.1. Taxonomy (GTDB): domain Bacteria; phylum Desulfobacterota; class Desulfobacteria; order Desulfobacterales; family UBA11574; genus UBA11574. The sequence goes on from PKTV01000485.1 coordinate 835, forward strand.
TGGCGAGAAGAAAAAAGTTTTGCCACAAAACGCACAAAATTTACAATAAAGACACTAACTCGGTCCGGTGAAGTCGATGTGGCGACATCGGCTCGATTACATCTTCAACCTCTAAGATTTTCGGTCCAGGACTTCCCGAATTGTTTCTGCAATTTCTGCAATACGGACCGGCTTGCCAATTAAGGCACCAATTTCCAGATGTCTGGTATTCTCTTCCGTTATTTTTTCATTGAATCCGGTACATAAAATAATCGGAATATCGGACTGAATAAGACGTAATTCCTTGATCAATTCCATCCCTGTCATTTTGGGCATGGTTTGGTCGGTGATAACCAAATCAAAGGTTTTAGACGCCTTTTGGAATGTCTCTAGAGCGTTAACGCTATTTAACGTTGAAATGACCTGATAGCCGAGTCTTTCCAGCATTAAATGCATCATTTCAAGCACATCTTCTTCATCATCGACCAGTAAAATCGTTTCATTGCCCAGTGGTATATGCGCTTCCGTGGATATTTCGGAAATTTTGTCGGATTGGGTATCGGTCAGCGGCAGATAAACATCAATTGTTGTCCCCTGATCCGGGTCAGAGGAAATGCAAGTCATCCCTTCATAGCTTCGGATAATTTCATGTACAACATTCAATCCCATGCCGGCGCCTATATTCCGGTCATCGGTGCGATATTGTGGATCGAAAACGTGCTGGACTTCAGTTTGCCCGAGGCCGGGACCTGTATCTTTAACTGTCAGCCTCAGGTAACATCCAGGGTTTAAATCAACTTCAGAGGGTAGATCGCCGGGAGCCAGATCCACTTCTTGGAGGGTAATTTCCAGTTCACCCCCTTTTTCTTCCATAACCTGATATGCGTTGGTACAAAGGTTCATCAGCACCTGCTGAATCTCAGATGGATCGGCCGCCACAGGGCCGCAGGTATTCTCTATTTCATGGCGCAATTCAATGGTCGCCGGCAGTGACGCCCTTAACAGCTTCAGTGTTTCTTTTATAATATATTGAATCTTTAATGGCTTTCTCTTCTGCCCCCCTTTTGTGCTGAAATTCTGAATCTGCTGAATCAGGTCTTTAGCCCGATCAGCAGCCTTAAGGACAGATGCCAGATTTTTTCTGGTTTTGCTGTTTTCAGGCACATCATACATGCACATCTCGGTGTATCCGATAATCGGAAAGAGAACATTGTTAAATTCGTGTGCGATCCCCCCCGCCAGGGTCCCAATGGATTCCATCTTTTGGGCCTGTTGAAGCTGCTTTTTAAGTTCGGCTTTTTCTTTCTCCAGTGCACTGATTCGCAATACCATATTAACTTGAGTCGCCAACTCTGCTTTGTTTATGGGCTTCCCCAGAAAACCCGCCGCCCCGGCCTCCAATCCCTTAACATAGCTGTTGGGATCGGATTGGATATCGGTCATCAAAAGAACCGGGATGTGTTTTGTGTTTTCTTCAGATTTCAGTGTTCTGCACACCTCGTACCGATCTATCCCTCCTATTTCAAGATCCAGAAGAACCAGTTCCGGAGACTCGGCCTTTGTGCTTTCTATCCCTTCAATTCCTGATTGGGCAGGAATGACAAGACAATCAGGAATTAAATCCTCCAATAAGGTGGACATCGTATTCAGATCGTCATTATTATTGCTAATCACCAATATTTTCTTCATAGATCACCATCTTGTTAAAAAACATCCTTTTCAGCAAACAATTTTATTTGGTTTTTTGTATAACCGAGTTCCTTAAGGACTGAAGCGGTACTTTCTCCAAAGCCCACCGGCAGCGTTCGAATCGAACCCGGTGTTTCACTCAACTTAATCGACGTCCCAAAAGTTGCGGTCTCTTTTCCGTTTTTTTGACGCATGCCCACAACCATTTTTCTTTCCCGAAAAAAGGGGTCCTCCAGCACTTCTTTAAGCGTTTGAATTCGTCCCCAGCACACATCAAGATCTGCGAGTTCGGTTTCCCACTGGTCAAGCGTTTTTTTCTTAAACGTTCTGCGCATAAAATCAATGATCTCTTCCCGGCGTTTTTCGTCATACTGGCGTGCACCATACTCCGGGACTCCTAAATGATCACAAAGATTTCTCCAGAAACGATTTTCCACTGCACCGATGGAAATATATCGTCCATCGGCTGTTTCATAGGTGTTATAAAAAGCGTACCTGTGAGAAAGTATGGATTCACCGCGTTTGGGGAATTCTCCTGTACGTTGATGTAAAAAAAGGGCCAGTGACAAAAAGCTGACCATTGTGTCTGTCATGGAAATATCGATATGTTGACCTTTACCGGTCCTTTCCCTGGCCCACAGGGCCATAAGGATTCCAATGGCGGCGTTCATTCCTCCCCCTGCAATGTCCCCTATTTGGACACCCGGAATGGATGGTGGGCGATCCGGTTCGCCCATAAGATCAAGAACACCCGAACAGCCCAGAAAATTCACATCGTGCCCGGCTCGATTCCGGTTGGATCCGCTTTGACCGTATCCTGTAATGGAACAGTAAATAATTTTTGGATTGATGTTGCGAACCGTATCATAGTCAATTCCGAGTCTGTGGACAACCCCTGGTCGAAACCCCTCCAGCAAGATATCCGCTTTATTGACCAAACGGAAAAAAATCTCTTTGCCTTCCCGGGTTTTCAAGTTTAAGGACATGTGCTCTTTGTTTCGATTGACCTCGGAGATGAAGAGGTCGTCAGATAAAAAACGTTTGTCTTCCACCGAAATCACACGTGCACCATGGTCTGCCAGGATCATGGAACAAAACGGTCCAGGCAGCAAACGGGACAGATCCAGAACCAATATCCCGGACAAGGCGCCGTTATTTGCTATGTTTTTCAAAGGTTTCATTTTAAACCTGTAGCCGAAACCAACTCCCCCACAAAGCTTCCGACAGCAACTTTACTCTTTATTTTTACTGGAATTCTTCGTTTATCCGCAGTGACCCACAACTGAATTTTAGCGTTCTTGCTTTTTTCAAATACACCACCAATATGTTTCAGTTCGGGTTCTATGAGATAAGTGTCGTATGTACCACTTTTCAGTTTAAGCGTTTCTCTTTTAATGACAGAAAGCTTGCCGATGACACATTTCTTTCCATCTGTTACCGGACGCTCAATTTTTGATTTCTCTTGAAAATCAAAAAGACGAACAAAATAAAACGCGGATAATGGATCAAATGATCCGGACAGTATGTCAATGGGCGGCCGTTTATCATTAAAGTTGGTATATTGGGCCTTGTTATTCTGCCAATCGAAATTCACAACAATATCCCTGTGGGTTTTTCCTTCGCGCTGCTTTTTTTTATACACCACCGAATGGGTCATTTCAGTGTTTGCATAGGCATCTATTCTGTCCCGCACTTTATAGAGGGTGTCGATAAAGGCATTTGATTTTGCCGTCAGTAAAAAATGGTATGCTTTAACACCATCAATGGTTTCCATGGGAAGCACTTCAAGAACGCTCTCACCAGCAGGTATAATCGTCCATTTAAGCAGAAACGTCAGTCTTTCACCCGGATAAAAAGGAAAATCTTTCTCACCGGCTTTGACACAAGGATTTGAACCCAAAATCGCAATCGCTAAAATGATGATGAATGTGGCAGACCGCCAGATTTTCACTCGGATATTTAGAATATATGTATACACGGTTATAGCAAATCCGCAAACTCTGTCTGAATAACATCAAACAGTGTCTCGCCGATGGCAAGCCCGAGATCGACAAACTGGGGCCCGTATTTTTTCCCGGTATCTGTCCGGAATGTGTGCTTTATTTTGGCAAGTTTTTCCATCCCTACTGGATAAAGATCCACAAATTGGGCAACAGGAATGTTAAAAAAGGATACCATGGCCCATACCGTATCTGTAAAGTTATCAGGCCCCCACCGAAATTTATCGGCATCATAAAGGCAGTCGGATACAAGCGCACCTTCAGGGGTACTTGCTTTTACGGTTTTTTTAAAGGCTTCATGATTGCGAATCGCCCGACAGATATCATCGACCTCATGGGATTTAAAGGGAAAGACTTTTAGAACTTGCCTTGCATAGACTGCCCCCTTAACTGCATGTTCTTCATGTCTTCGCTGAATATCATGGAGAAGACCGGCACATTGGACGATGATGACTCTCTGGTTAATAAAATTGTCGGAGCGTCCGGCAAGCTTATTCTCAATAATCATTAAAGCACCTGCATCAATTGCTACTTTTAATGCGTGTTTAATGCCGTGTCCAAAATCATCTTCAAGGTGCTCGGCAACAAATGATCGTAATTTTTCGGTGAGAGGGTTTGTCTCGAGATATTGTAGGGACAATTCATTTGCATGAGAATGGTCTTGATAAAAATCAGGGGATGGATACTGAGAAACAATTTGGCGGGCTCGTTGGCGAATACGAGTATAAATAATTTCCATATTGTCTGATGCGTTGAAAAATTATTATTTTTTGACTTTTTCAAAAAAAATCTCATCTAAATTCGGATGGTTTTGTTTAAAAACCGAATTTCTGATGAACGCGGTAAGATTCTCGGCATATCCAAGGTTATGCCTTTAGTTTTTGCAAACCCTTATGCATCAATATCTTACCACATTTCTTTGCAAAAAATCGCTCAACTTAAATTGAAGTTAAAGAAAAAAGGTTGCCGCAAACCTTCCATTGGCCGTCTTCTTTAATGACACGAATGATCTTGTCAACCTCATGAGTTGAGCCAATGTCAAATAGTTTGGCAACAACCGGGTAAACAGGATTTATCGCAACCCTTATTTTACCGGTTATCCGGATTTGAGCCTCGGTATCATTTTTTGAAATGGTTTCGGTTTCTATGTGATAAAGTTTATTTTTCAAAAAATTAATATCAAAACCACGTTCTCTAGCTGTTTGGGCAGCGAAATACAGATATTCATCGACCACATCGACATCCTCAGAAGCGAGTTGTTTTTTACAGATTTTTTTTGTCATTGATTTGTCAAGCTCAAAATATGCCTTGCTAAATTCTACAACAGCTTTGTTCGGCGTATCTATAGCATCTGCCACAGAAAATATTAACTGTACCACAAATCCGATAATTAGAACCAGAATGATACCTACGCTTCTGTTTAACTGGACCATCTAATCTACCTCCTTTTATTCATTTATTTGAACTCACGTATTTTCAAGAAACTATAATATTACAAAATCTTAAACCTAATAAACATCTAAGGATATTATTTTTTTAATACAATGGCGAAATTTGAAACACCCAATTTAAGTTAAAAAATGTCTGATACCATGGAATAAATCTGGAAACAAGGATAAATTGGCTGATTCATTTTTGATGGTAAAAGAAGACTTTTCCTTTGACACATGAGTTAGTTTTTTTTATATTCCAAATTTAATCTGATTATTCTTTTAAAGCTACTTTGGTCGTTTCATAGTAAATTCTGTTTTCCTATTTGGGTTTTTGGATTTCCATGGATTATGAAGGTTCAAAGAGGCAGTCATATCATAAAAAGTCTTCCAACGGTAAGCTAACGTCGTTAGGACTGTGTCTCGGAGCTTCTACAGTATCCATCGTTCAGCTGGAGCAAAACCAGAACCCTAGGACATACAATCCCAGAATTATAAAAAGCGCACTCTATCCCCATGAAGGAGACCCCAAAAGGACCCTTCTTCGCCTTATCAACGGTCTTGATCTGAACAAATTCGATAGAATTGTCGCTACCGGCAGGCGATTCCGCGCATTTGTCAACCTTACTTCAATACCCGAACCTGAAGCAGTGGAATATGCCTACCGGTATATCAAGCCGGCGAACATTCTCTGTCCGGCGGTTGTCTCTGCCGGCGGAGAGACATTTATGGTGTATGTTCTGAACCGTTTCGGTCAGATTTCCAATGTTCTTACAGGTAATAAATGTGCATCCGGAACCGGTGAATTTTTTCTCCAGCAACTGCGCCGAATGGACGTAACACTGGTAGAAGCCGCCCAGTGGGCTGCTTCAACCGAACCGTATCCCGTCTCCGGACGTTGTTCGGTTTTTTGCAAGTCCGATTGTACCCATGCCACCAATAAAGGTGTTCCCAAATCAAAAGTCACTGCCGGCCTCTGCCGAATGATGGCCAATAAAATCTTGGAGCTTTTAAAAAAGGTGGAAAGAAAGAACATTATAATCACCGGAGGAGCAGCACGCAATCATATGATGGTCGAGCGTCTGCGCGAGGAAATTCCCGGCTTGATTGTTCCGGACGAAGCCCCCTATTTTGAAGCACTGGGAGCCGCTCTATGGGGGCTGGAACACGAAACAAACACCTTAACCGGCATATCGGGGTTGTTGAGTACCGAAGTTTCATCATTTGACACATTGCCATCTTTAAAGGATTTCAACCACATGGTGGAATTTAAAACCATTGAAAAGGGAGAAATCCATCCCGGCGACACCTGCATCCTGGGTCTTGATGTCGGTTCAACCACCACCAAGGCCATTCTGCTGCGAAAATCGGATGATGCATTGCTTGCCTCTGTTTATCTACGCACCAGCGGAGATCCGGTTGGCGCTTCCAGGCAGTGCTACCGTATCATTCTTGACCATGTTAAACTAAAAGTTCATCCTTCTGAAATATCCATAGAAGGTTTAGGCGTCTGCGGTTCCGGCAGACAGATTGCCGGGCTACATGCACTCACGGATAGTGTGATCAACGAAATCATCGCCCACGCCGCTGCCGCCGTTCATTTTGATCCACAGGTGGACACCATCTTTGAAATCGGGGGACAGGACGCCAAGTACACGTATATTACCAATTCGGTAGCTTCAGATTATGCCATGAACGAAGCCTGCTCAGCCGGTACCGGTTCTTTTTTGGAAGAATCCGCCCATGAAACCCTGGGAGTGGCCATGGAAGATATTGCAGGCATCGCCCTTACAGGCAAACATCCGCCAAATTTCAACGATCAGTGTGCCGCATTCATCACCTCTGATATAAAGACTGCCATTCACGAAGGGGTCGAGCATGAAAATATTGTTGCCGGGCTGGTCTATTCCATCTGCATGAATTATTCAAACCGGGTCAAGGGGAACCGGCCGGTGGGAGAAAAAGTGTTTATGCAAGGCGGTGTTTGTTACAACCGGGCAATTCCGATGGCCATGGCGTCTTTGGTTGGAAAACCGATCATTGTTCCCCC
>PKTV01000056.1 GCA_002868985.1 Desulfobacteraceae bacterium
GCCGGGTAATAGATAATCAGCAATAACAACGTCCGGATTAATCTCATCGAGCCTTTCGAGACAATCGGTTGCCTCCTGAAAATAATGGATCGAAGCGTCTGGGTAGGCTTTTATGATAGCCCGTTGTATGAGTTGAAAGTGTGCATCCTCATCTTCAATAATTACAAGCTTCAATTGTTCCATTTCGGTAATCCTTAAAGCGTTACCATGATTAGAATTCCCTTTTGAAGGAGAATTAAATGAAAATTTTATTTCGCGTGCGGTATCCGGCTTAATTGCAATCTATAGAACCTGTCGATATGCAGCAGTAAATCTCATCCAGATGCCAGTGAGTTTGCTGTCGAAAAACCAAGTTCGAAAGCCTTTAAGTTCGATTCCAAAAAGGCTTTTTTTGTTTTTGTCTTGATGACTTCTTTGACTGTTTCTCTGGCCAAAGGAATCTTGCCGGTCTGAATCAGAGCACCCAATAGTACCATATTAACGGACAGAACATTCCCGGCTTCCCGTGCAAGAACTTCTGCATTAAAGGCGATAAGGTTCGCTGTCTTGGCTCTAATCAATGACTGCAAGTTTTTCAAATCTGGGTAAATCCCACTTCCAACAGTAACCGTAAATGGAGACATACGCGCCAAATTGGAAATGACGACCGTTCTGGAATTGCACTTGTTCAGGGCGCGAAGCGTTTCCGAAGGCTCAAATCCGACCAGCACATCGGCTTCTCCATCTGAAATGATGGTACTTTTAGCATCTCCGAATACGATGCTCGATTCAACCACGCCCCCTCTTTGGGCCATGCCGTGTATTTCACTCATACGAACCGGAACACCTGCAAGCAGTGCGGATTCTCCGATAACCTTTGAAGACAAAAGATTCCCCTGCCCTCCTACAGCCACTAAAATGAGTCTTGTTGGTTTCATTGTATTTCCGTCCGATCTTAGTCATTTGAAACAAATCAGTTTTAAAGAAGCCTCAGGTATGATTAAATTTTTTAATCCGTTGCCATTATACGGCTTTATCCTTTAAAGGCAATATCGCATGTTCCGGGCAAATCTGAGCACAGATACTACAGCCCGAACAAAGAACCGGATCGATGTTAACCCTGTTCTTCTTGATAAAAAATGCAGGACATGCCAGGTCGTTGATGCAATCTCTGTGTCCTTTGCATTTTTCACTGACAAAAAAGGGTTTTCCTCGGGGTTTTTTCAGGGCTTTGGTAAACAATGTACATGGTTCTTGGGAAATAATCACCGAAACCCCTTTATACATAAGGGCTTCTTTGATGGTATCGACACTCTTTTTAACCCGGTATGGCCGGATGATAGAAACATGTTTTACACCGACAGCCTTAACAATGTCTTCAATGGATACCCTGGCATATCCTTCAAAGTTCAGCGCTTTCATATCCACCCCTGGATGGGGTTGATGGCCGGTCATGGCGGTGATGCCATTATCAAGAATAACCAGTGTAAAATTGTGATTGTTAAAGACCGCGTTGATCAAACCGGGTATTCCGGTATGGAAGAAGGTGGAATCCCCGATAAAAGAGATGACTTTTTTGTTTGTAGCCTTTGAAAACCCGCATGATGTGCCCACGGAAGATCCCATGCATATCAAAAAATCTCCTGTGGAGAGCGGCGGCATAAACCCCAGTGTATAGCAACCGATGTCTGTGGGGCAAATCGTTTCCATCCCTTTTGCTGCTTTTTGAACCGAATAAAACGTGGCCCTGTGGGAACACCCTGCACACAAGCTGGGGGGGCGCTGTGGAATTTCAGGAATGTCAGAAAGATCTACACCGGTCCGAGGTGTATAATCCACTCCGAAATATGCGGCGAGACATTCTCTGACAAGTGCGGGATTGTATTCGAAAAGACGCGAAAAAAGGGCATCATCCTTTCCCTTGATGGAAAGCGTCAGTCCTTCTTCCTGGGCAAATGCTTTGACCGTTTCTTCCATAAAAGGTTCACCCTCTTCTACGATCAGCACCTTTTCGCATGTTTTTAAAAAGTCTTGGATCAGAACCCGAGGCAATGGGTGTGAAAATCCGATGCGCAATATTCTCACGCTATTTTCGATATCCAGATCCTTTACAGCATCAAAAACGTAGTTGCAGCTCACACCATTGCATATAATTCCCCAGTCACCCTCTCCATATATTATATTGTATTCTGAATTTTCAGATATTTTTTCGGCTTTATCAAGCTTTTCAAGGAGTTTGGCATGCAAATTTCTAGAAACCGCAGGTACGGTAACATAGTTGAACGGATCTTTTTTAAAATCGCCTTTTGTTTTCGGTTCCCGTAGATCTCCCAAGGATACGATTTCGGTGGAATGGTTGATCCTCGTGGTCGTTCTAAATATAACAGGTAATTGCAGCTGCTCGGAAAGGTCGAACGCATCAACCATCATATCTTTTGCTTCCTGAGCCGAAGACGGCTCCAGCATGGGGAGACCGGACAGTTTGCTGTAATAACGGTTATCCTGCTCGTTCTGGCTGGAAAACATAAACGGATCGTCGGCAGTAACAATCACCAGGCCTCCTTTAACTCCGACATATGCCAGCGTCAACAGGGCATCTGCAGCAACATTCATCCCAACATGCTTCATCACGCACATGCTGCGAACGCCGGAATTCGCAGTTGCAGCAGCCACTTCAAGAGCGACTTTTTCATTGGTACTGTATTCAAAATAAAGTTCGCTTTCCTGAGATATTTGGAAAAAGTTTAACGAAATTTCCGAAGACGGGGTCCCGGGATACGTGGTGGCCACTGCCACTCCGGCCTCAAGGCCGCCGCGAGCGATGGCTTCGTTGCCTAAAAGCAGCATCTTTAAACCGGGTTGTCTGGTTAACAGTTTATGCATAATTTTTTCCTTGTCCTCTGAATATTCGTAAATAATAGGTATTGAAACATTTTCGAACCATAATAGCCTTCTTTTAATCTTTGGCATGCAAAATCAAGGTAATATACCAGCATCGCCAGCTATGTAAAGAATTTTCTGTGAGCCGACAAGCAATTGAATAAACTTTACAAATATTCTACCATGATGTATAGTATTTTACTTATTGAATTTTTGTCCACCTAAATGTGAGGTCTGAATGCGACACCCGATAATTTTGGTTATTGCAACACGTAATAAAGGAAAAACACAAGAGATCAAGGCGCTTTTAAAAGATTTTCCAGTTGGCATTAAAAATCTTGATGATTTTGGTCCAATTCCCCATTTGGAAGAAGATGGGGACACATTTGATGAAAATGCCTACAAAAAAGCAAGTTTTGCAGCCAGAGTCCTGGGGCTACCGGCACTGGCTGATGATTCAGGGCTGATTGTGGAAGCCCTGGACGGTGCACCCGGAATCCATTCTGCACGCTATGCCGGCGAAAATGCAACAGATGAACAAAGATATTTAAAACTGCTCGACGATATGAAAGGGAAATCAAACCGAAAGGCAGCCTTTGAATGCGTCATCTCCATCGCTGTTCCTACAGGCTCCGCCCTGACTTATGAAGCCCGCTGCGAAGGCCTCATCACCACAGAACCTGCCGGTTCGAATGGATTCGGCTACGATCCGGTTTTCTTTTATGCACCCTTAAATAAAACCTTTGCACAAATAACTATAAAAGAAAAAAACCGTATCAGCCACCGAGGGAAAGCACTCGCCGAATTCAAATCGGAATTTGATAAAGTGTTGACCTGGATCCGTCAACACATGCCTGTTTAAGAAAAACGTGATTGATGTTTTATTGTTATCTGCTAAAGTTTCGCACCTTTATTTCCGTAAATACCAATAGAGTATAGCTGTCCGGGAAACTTTTTAAGTTAATTTATTAAAAAAGGATAAAACGTTTTATGATTGCAGACTTGATCAAAAAAAATAGGAGTTTCCGCAGATTTTACCAGGATCACGTCTTAGACCTCGAAACCTTAACAGATCTGGTTGATCTTGCAAGATTGTCGGCTTCAGCGGCAAATTTACAACCATTAAGATACATCCTTTCCGTTGATTCACAAAAAAATTCTCAAATTTTTTCATGTCTGGGCTGGGCAGGATACCTTAAGGACTGGAGTGGCCCGAAGGAAGGGGAAAGACCTTCGGGGTATATCATCATTCTCAGTGATTTTGAAAAAGCCAATGATTTTGTTGGATACGACTGTGGTATTGCCAGTCAGAGTATTCTCTTAGGCGCAAGAGAAAAAGGGCTTGCCGGCTGCATGATCGCATCCGTAAAGCGCCAACAGCTTCGAAACTTGCTCGATATTGACGTTCGGTTTAAAATACTTCTTGTGATTGCAATCGGGAAACCCAAAGAAGAAGTTGTGATTGAAACCGTCGGCAGTGATAACCGTATCCGTTACTGGAGGGACAGCGCAGGCGTCCACCATGTACCCAAGAGAAATTTAGAGGATATCATTATTGATTCATACTAACCTAGACCGGACAAGCCAGTTGTAGCGTAGCGGACTTGTCCGCCTGTGCCGTGTGGCGGAAATCCCGATTTATCGGGGAACCGTAACTATTTGCCACCAAGGCACAAAGACCCGCCCGCCTCGCCTAAGGCGAAGCCGGCGGGTCTTTGTGGCGAGAAGAAAAAAATATTGCTACAAAAAGCACAAAATTTACATTAAGAAGCTAAATTATTCTGAAAAACTATCAAAAAATAGAACGAGATAAGGAGAATGTAGATGTTCCAAAAAAAGAAGGGAATAGATATTGTCGTTGAAATTGGAGGCATTACATCTTTAAAAGAAGCCATGCAACTTTTTGAAAAGAAATTAGATGAAAAAAATCTATCGAGGATACAAAAAATTACCCACCCGGAAGTGGTCATTAAAATCGCAAACTCAATCGCCATGGGTAAACCTGATGCAGTTTTTATTAATACGGGATCCGAGTCGGATAAAAACCATATCAAGGAAATGGCATTACGAAATGGAGAAGAAGCCAAACTTCCAATGGAAAACCATACCGTCCATTTTGATCTCAAAGATGAACAGGGACGAATTATCGATCGTACGTTTTATATCGCAAATGAAGGAGAAGATATCAGTTCTCTTGCCAATAAAATGGATAGGCCAAAAGCACTGATCGATATCAGGGATAAGATGACGGGTATTATGCAGGGCAAAACCATGATTGTAGGATTCTACTCTCGGGGTCCTGTCGGTTCACCGGCATCAAACCCGGCTCTTGAGATTACAAGTTCGGCATATGTATCACATAGTGCTGAAATCCTTTACAGAAATTCATTCTCTGATTTCGATAATGAGGTGGATCGAGTGGGTCACTTTTACACCAATATTCACAGTGAGGGACAAAACAGACCCGAAGATCTGCCCAATGCGCGTGTATATATGGATCGAAGTTTTCAAACAACATACAGCTTTAATTGTACTTATGCGGGGAATACGTTGCTTATGAAAAAAGGAAATCATCGATTTTCCGTTGATAAAGCAGTATATGAAAACAGGGGCAATGAACTGTCGGAACATATGTTCATTACCGGAATAAACGGGACCGGAGGTCGTATCACTTGGTTAACCGGCGCAGCGCCCAGCGGTTGCGGTAAAACGACAACAGCCATGGCAGGCAACCATTTCATAGGCGACGACCTTGCTCAGATGTGGATCGACGAAAACGGGAGCATCCGTTCAATCAACCCCGAATGCGGTATTTTCGGTATTGTTGAAGATGTTAACTGGGAAGGTGACCCTTTTCTTATGAAACTTCTCAGAGAACCGGGTACAGAAGTGATATGGTCGAATGTTCTCATTGATGAAAACGGTGTTCCTCACTGGACAGGAAACGGTGAAAATCCTCCATCTAAAGGGAAGAATTTTCAGGGACAATGGGAAAAGGGCATGACCAATAAAGATGGAAAAGAGATACCGATGTCACATCCCAACTCAAGATGCACACTAACGTCTTCCGCTCTGGCAAATTATTCGGAAATATCCGAAGACCCAAACGGTGTTGAAACAAGAGTGGTTACCTACAGCGGTCGAGATAGTAATACCATGCCTCCCGTCTGGGTGGCGAAAAACTCGGACCACGGCGTTGCCATCGGCGCCTGCATCGTGTCCGCAGCAACAGCAACGGAAGTCGGCGCTACCGGAGTTAAACGGGCTCCATGGGCCAATGCCCCCTTCACCCCCGGCCCTCTGGCTGATTATTTGGATGCTCAATTTAAATTTTTCGGGAACAATAAAATTTCAAAAGATAAAAAACCTGTGATGGCTGGATTGAATTATTTTTTGACACAAGAAGCCAGGGGTGGAACTTCCAAAAAACTTCTCGGAGAAAAAAGGGACGTCAAGGTCTGGTTAGCCTGGTTGGAAAGACTGGCTAACAATGAAGTCAATGCCATTGAATCCCCCATAGGGTATCTCCCGAAGTTCGAAGATCTTCAAAATCTTTTCCGATCAATCATCGACAAGGATTATACGAAAGAGCTGTATATCAAGCAGTTTTCTTTATATATTGACAATATCGTTGCCAGAATAGACATGCAGAAAGAAGCATATGGCAAAGAACCCGGTATTTCCGGTAAACTGTTCGATATTTTAAAAGAACAAAAGGAAGGTCTATCAGCGCTGAAAAAAACCTATGGTTCGGTTGTAACGCCGTCTCAACTTGAGGAAATTTAAGATTAGACCCATACTCAACGTTATTTGCAGCGGCCGCATGCTGGTCGCCCTCTTAATGGGTTTTTCCTGCGGCCTGCCGCTTCTTCTGACCATCACCGTACTTCAGGCATGGATGCAAGAAAAAGGAGTGGATCTGACCGTTATCGGCATGATGGCTCTTGTGGGTCTGCCTTATACGCTAAAGTTCCTCTGGGCCCCTGTTCTGGACCGGTTTACACTGCCGTTTCTGGGTAGAAGAAGAGGATGGCTTCTTGTCGCTCAAGTGGCCTTGATGTTTTCGATCTCAGGATTGGGATTTACAGATCCGGGGAAAAGCCCCTGGATGATGGCCTTTATCGCTTTTCTGGTTACCTTCTTCAGTGCTTCACAGGATATTGTTGTTGATGCATATCGAAGAGAAGACCTTCCGGATGAAGAGCTAGGGCTGGGCGCTTCACTGTATGTCAATGGATACCGCGTGGGGATGCTTCTGGCTTCCGGCGGCGGTCTGATCATGGCCGATCATATGCCGTTTTCAATGGTCTATCAGGTTATGGCAGTCTGTATTCTGCCGGGAGTTCTAACCACCCTGCTGGCACCGGAGCCCGACATTCATGATAGCGCTCCGAAAACCATAAAAGAAGCCGTCGTACTGCCCTTGATTGAATATTTCAACCGGCAGGGTGCCTTGTGGATACTGGCGTTTATTCTTTTATACAAGATCGGCGACACCATGGCCAGTGCCATAACGATACCGTTTTATCTCGATATCGGTTTTTCAAAAACTCAAATAGGCACTGTGGTAAAACTGTTCGGATTCTGGGCCACCGTGGGAGGAACTCTCATCGGCGGCGTGATGATGCTTCGGCTTAAAATCAATCGCAGCCTGTGGGTTTTCGGTATTCTTCAGGCAATTTCCACTGCAGGCTTTGCAATACTGGCACGAATCGGCAACAGCCTTTTTGCACTGTCGGCAGTCATTACATTTGAGAACCTCGCCAGCGGAATGGGAACTGCCGCTTTTGTGGCGTTTATGGCGAGTATTACCAACAAAAGGTTTACCGCCACTCAATATGCACTGCTCAGCAGCCTCATGGGCGTTCCGAGGGTGATTGCTTCGGCACCCACCGGCTTTCTTGTTAAACATCTGGGATGGGAAACCTTCTTTATCGTCTGTACGTTAATTGCGGTCCCCGGCTTACTGCTGCTTCTAAAATTTGCACCCTGGAATCAGCAGACATAGGTGATACGGATCTATATCGAAAAAGAGTTTGATCCATTATAGCTCGGAGATACGGGTTAAAAGGAACATCAAGCTGGGGGAAAGATCCATACTGTATAAACGGCAGA
>PKTV01000057.1 GCA_002868985.1 Desulfobacteraceae bacterium
AGGCCCACCTCTTTTAGCACGTCACGCGCAGGGACGCGCAGTTTTCGATCGGTTCGTGCGGATTTCCAAAACCTGAATGAATGGCCGTCACGGGCCTGTACAGCCATGGCCACGTTGTCTTCGGCCGTAAAATTTAGAAGAATCGATGTGATTTGAAACGACCGCGCCAACCCCAGACAAGCCCGTTTATGCACCGGGAGGCGGGTAATATCTTGACCCGCAAAATAAATGGTTCCCGCATCAGAGGTGAGTTCTCCGGAAAGCTGGCCGATGGCGGTGGTTTTTCCGGCGCCATTGGGCCCGATAATGGCATGAATCTCTCCGGGCTGTATTTCTAAAGAAAGGGCATCGGTGGCTTTAAGCGCGCCATAGGCTTTGGTGAGTCCTTGAGCTGTCAAGATAGGTTTATCCATTGTTCCCTATCCTTTCCACGAAAGATCCGTAAAGACCGCGACGGGCGAACAACACCACAAAGATCAAAATGGGCCCGAGAAAAAGCATCCAATGTTCGGTGTAGCGGGAAATAAACTCTTCTAAAAGCAAAAGCACTATCGCCCCGAATACCGGGCCAACAATGGTGCCGACACCCCCTAAAACCACCATCACCAATATGTCACCCGAAACGGTCCAGTGCAAAAGGCTCGGGCTGACAAACTCGGTCTGATTGGCCATCAAGGCCCCTGCAAGACCGGCTCCGGCCCCGGCAATGACAAAACAGATCAGTTTGTAACGATAGGTGGGAAATCCCAGGGCGCCCATGCGCCGCTCGTTTTCCTTGCAGCCGCGAATGACCATTCCAAACCGCGAATTCACCAGACGCCGGGTGAACAATAAAAAACCGATCAACAGCCCGAGACAAGTGTAATAGAAAGCAGCATCGTTGCTCAGATCCAAATGTCCAAGCCGGTTTCTGGTAAAAAGACTCAATCCGTCGTCACCGCCGTAAAGTTCAAGGGAAGTAAAGAAAAAATACATCATCTGTGCAAAAGCCAGAGTGATCATAATAAAATATACGCCGCTGGTACGAAGGCTGATTGCGCCGATGACAAACGCTAAACCGGCCGATGCAGCGGCTGCCACCGCCCATGAGATCAAGGCGTTGTCTGTACCCATGATCACAAAAGGCCAGCTGATGACCGCAGACCCTTCGATGCCATGGAAGGCAAAGATGCCGACAACATAAGCGCCGGCACCGAAAAAGGCGGCGTGTCCGAAGCTCACCATGCCGCCATACCCCAAAATCAGGTCCAGACTTACGGCCGCGATGGCGTAAATCAAAATTCGGCTGAACAACCCGATGTAAAACGTCGCTTCCAACGCAGATGCAACCGGAGGGAGCCCTATTAAAAATACCAGGGCGGCCATGAGAATACAGGCCTTCAAAGTGGGCTGAAATCTATTCATGAGCCGGCAGCAATCCTCTTGGTTTCCAGGCCAACACCACCGCCATTAAAATGTAGATGGCCATGGAATCAAGAGAGGCGCCAACGCCGTCCGCGGTGGCCGGGTCTAAAAACAGCTTAAACAGGGCGGGGAGAAACGCCCGGCCCAATGTGTCGATGAGCCCCACGAGAATCGCTCCAACAAGTGCCCCCCGTATGGAACCGATGCCGCCGATGACAATGACCACGAATGTCAGAATCAAAATATCCTCACCCATGCCGACCTCAACCGCAAACAAAGGGCCGGCCATGGCCCCGGCGAGCCCGGCCAATAGCGCGCCCAACCCGAAAATCAGAGTGTAAAGCAGCTTAACGTTCACCCCCAAAGCGCCGACAATCTCCCGGTTGGTGGCACTGGCACGAATCAGCATACCCAAACGTGTTCGCGTAATTAGAAAATATAAAAAAATTGCCACTATAATCCCTACGACGATAATGGCCAAACGAAAGGTTGGATAGGGTGCGCCTGGAATGATTTCGATAGTTCCCGATAACGCTTCAGGTACGTCAAGGAACAGTGCTCGGGGTCCCCAAATAATTTTGGTCAGTTCGTTGAAAAACAGGATCAATCCGAACGTGGCCAGAACCTGGTCCAAATGATCACGGGCATAAAGGGTTCGGAGCGTAAAGATTTCTACCACGATTCCCACAAGGGCAGTCCCTGGAAGCGCTACAAGAAGACCGAGCATGAAAGAGCCTGTTTGCTGAAAAACCGTTGCACACAAATACGCTCCGATCATGAACAAGGACCCGTGGGCCAGGTTGATCAAATCCATAATGCCGAAAATCAGGGTCAGCCCGGAAGCCATCAGAAACAGCATCACTCCAAATTGAAGGCCGTTAAGGAATTGTTGGCAAAAGAGTAACAGATACATGTCAATTACTTCATCTTACACTGGCCCACATAGGCATCGGAGTGGTCGGCAAATGCCTTGGTGACGATCCGGTTGGTCAACACGCCGTCTTCTTCAACAACTTCCCTGATATAAATATCCTGGACTGGATGATGATTCGGTCCGAATTTAAAATTGCCGCGAACAGAATCAAAATCAGCTTTTCGAAGCGCTTTACGGAAAGCATCTTTTTTCGACATATCTCCGCCCACGGCCTTGATGGCACTGGCAATCAGGCGAGCAGCGTCATACCCCTGGCTGGCGTACAAAGAAGGCAGACGTCTATAGGCTTTTTTGAAATCGGCAACAAACTTCTTGTTGGCCGGATTGTCGATGTCCTTGTTCCACTGGGAGGAATTCATGACACCAAGAGCGGCGTTGCCCACGGCACTCAGAATGGTCTGGTCAAAAGAAAACGCGGGACCGAACAGAGGAATTTCTTTGGTCAGACCGGCCTGGTTGTATTGCTTGATAAAGCTGATTCCCATACCGCCGGGTAGAAAGAAGAAGACCGCATCCGGTTTGGCGCTTCGAATCGCAGCGATTTGGGCTGCATAATCCTTTTGCCCCAACTTTGTGTACACCTCGGCAATAGGTTTACCCGTGTAAAAACGCTTGAAGCCCTTCAGATGGTCCTTGCCCGCCGGATAGTTCGGCGCCAGGAGAAAGACCTTTTTAAAGTTCTTGTCCTTCACATACTGTCCCATGGCCTCGTCAAGGTTGTCATTCTGCCATGCAACATTGAAATAATTTTCATGACAGCCTTTTCC
The DNA here is from genome assembly GCA_002868985.1 of Desulfobacteraceae bacterium. Taxonomy (GTDB): domain Bacteria; phylum Desulfobacterota; class Desulfobacteria; order Desulfobacterales; family UBA11574; genus UBA11574. The sequence continues at coordinate 3,106 of PKTV01000057.1, forward strand.
GGCAAGAAGCGATGGACCTGCATTGGGGCTGATGTAAAAGACGCCTGTGCGCACGGCCTTGGGAACCACGGTAATAGCAAGATTCGACCATATAATACCGGTCATGATATCTACATTGTCTTTCTTAATAAAGCGGTCGGAAATTTGTTTTGCCTTGTCGGGCTTACGGGAGTCGTCGTCCACCATCAACTGAACGGGATAACCGCCGAGCTTGCCGCCTTCCTGGTCGATGGCCAGTTTGAATCCGTCCCGAACGGCAATCCCTAAAGCGCTGCCGCCTCCGGAAAGGGTAGTGATCATGCCAATTTTGACGGGCCCGGCCAATGCCCAGGATGCAGTTAGAAATAGCGTGGCAGTCAACAATATCAATAATCTTTTCATCATTGTCCCCTCCTTGGTTAAATTGAACCTAATTGATCGTAAACAAAACGGGAAATATATAGGCTGAGGTAAAGTTAGGTGTCAAGGGTTAACTGATGATGCCTAAGGACACCTTTATAACGATCTTGACTTATAGGTATGTCTTCAGTAATATTTATTTTTTTATAAATCATAACTTAAACTTTCGCACCCTTATTTTCAGCAACGCCAATAACGTATCGCATGCTGGGAAAATTTTTTAAGGTAAGATCATACGAAAGCCATCGTTAAACAAAAAAAACCAGTGAATGCCAATTCTTATCTTTACCGACAACCGGCAGAGATTCTGCAAAACCTGATCCGCTTTGATACGACCAACCCTCCTGGAAAAGAGGCGGAATGTATCGATTACATCAATCGCTTGATCCAATCTGCCGGCATTGATACCAGAATACTGTACCAGGATCCAACACGACCCAATCTGATTTGTCGTCTAAAAGGAAATGGCAACGCACCGCCGTTGTTGTTATACGGACATGTGGATGTGGTAACCACGGCCGGTCAGGTCTGGCAATACCCGCCATTTGAAGGAAGAATCGTCGACGGGTTTTTATGGGGCCGCGGTGCATTGGATATGAAGGGCGCCGTTGCAATGATGCTTTGTGCCTTTCTTCGTGCGAAATATGAAAATACCCATCTTGCAGGTGATGTTGTTTTGTGTATTATGAGTGATGAGGAAGCCGGAGGAAATTTAGGTACGGGTTTTCTGGTGGAACGCCACGCGGATTATTTTAAAGGGATTCGATATGCAATCAGTGAATTTGGCGGTTTTTCATTTTATTTAAAGGGGAAAAAGTTTTTTCCGATAGAAGTCATTCAGAAGCAGATTTGCAGTATTAAGGCCACCATCCGAAGCCGATCCGGTCACGGCGCCTTTGTCATGAAAGACGGCGCAATGGCAAAGCTGGCTAGAATGCTGAACCAGCTTGATAAAAAATACTTGCCCGTTCATATTACCCCTGTTGTCCGAACATTGGTTGAAGAAATGGCTGCTGCTTTACCGTTTCCCGGCAGGATGGTGATGCGGCAATTGGCGAATCCTTTGTTCACAGACATAGTGTTAAAACTGCTTGGGGAAAAGGGAAGAAATTTTATCCCCATGTTGCGCAACACGGTAAATGCCACCATTGTGCGGGGAGGAGATAAAGTCAATGTGTTGCCCAGTGAAATTGAGGTCATGCTGGATGGTCGTCTGCTGCCCGGCTTCGGACCGGAAGACATCATAGAAGAAATAAAAGAAGTTATCGATGACGATATCGAACTTGAAGTCATCCGCTATGATCCCGGTCCCCCTGAACCGGATATGGGTTTGTTTGATACATTGGCAGCCGTCTTGCGCACCCTGGATCCGGATAGCATCCCCGTTCCGTATCTACTCAGTGCATCGTCCGATGCGCGGTTTTTTTCAAAAATCGGCATTCAGACATATGGTTTTATACCCATGCAATTGCCGGAAAGTTTAGACTTTGCCAGACTGATACACGCCGCAGATGAGCGCATTCCGGTTGAGGCGCTAACGTTCGGCAGTGAGGCAATATATCAATTACTTCGATGTTTTCATGAATGAGAACCAAAAAGGTTTAACACCATCTCCCGATTCTCAAACGATACTATCCAACGAGGATGGCGTTGAGTGGATCAAATCGATACATCCGGACAGAGTAAACGGTGTGGCCCTGGTTATTCATGGGCTTAATCTGAAGCCCGACAAAATGGAATCCATTATTGCCCTGCTCACCCATTCTTGCATTGATGTGTTGAATTTGTCATTGCGCGGGCATGGAAAAAATTATATTCAAAAGGCGAACGTCGATGACAATAAAGCCCGAATGGAAACATTTAAAACAGTTTCGTATGAATGTTGGATCAAAGAAACACATCGGGCCTATGGCCTTGCCGGGAACAGGAGTCGTGAAAAACAAGTCCCCCTGTTCTTGATCGGTTTTTCACTGGGCGGGCTCATGGGTGCTACTCTGTTTGCTTCATATCCGGATGTTTATTTTAACCGGATGGTCCTTTTGGCACCGGCACTACATATTTATACAATTAATTATTTAGCAAAAATACTCTCCCCATTTCCAAGACTGGTGATCCCGAATTTTTTTATAAAGTCGTATTGCTCCAATAGGGGAACACCCGTTGCAGGATATAATGCTCTGTTTGAAGCCATAGAACATTTTAATAAAAACATGGCCTCTAAGCTGAACGTGCCAACGCTCATCTTTATCGATACGCGAGATGAATTGGTTTCGTATCGAAGATTAAAGCGCATCATAAAAAATAGGGGACTACATCAATGGAGACTGCACCCGGTAGAAAAAAGCACCACGGGTGCAAAAGAAAAAATGCATCATCTGATCATTGATGAATCATCGATTGGAAAAGACGCATGGAATGAGATGAGAGAACTCATCATTCACCATCTATTACCTGTAATTAACGTCTCTGAATTCTAAGATCTATTAGGAATAATAGGGTTTCGAGGTTTAAATATTTAACTCACGAATGGAATGATGGAATATTGGAATGTTTATTTTATTCACTGTCAATATGAATTTTACAATAATCCATGTTGCTATTTTCTCTGAACACATTATTCCATTATTCCATTGTTCCAACTGTGAGAGGAGCGAACTATCTTGCTATGTTATTAAAATCGATTTGGATTCAAATTGTTTTTTGCGTGCTTTTGGTAGCAGTGTTAACCGGCTGTGAATCGATACGATATTATAAACAACTGATATCCGGCCAAATCACTATCCTCAATAAAAAGCAACCGATCCATGAGCTTCTCGACAACCCCGATACGTCGGAAAAACTGAGAGAAAAACTCAGGTTGGTGATGGACATCCGAACGTTTGCAAAGGATGAACTTTTTCTGCCGGTTAAGGATCAGTATCTCAGTTTCGTAGAACTGGAACGACCTTTTGCCGGCTGGAATATGTGGGCGACACCGGAGTTCTCTTTTGCGCCTAAAACCTGGTGCTATCCGATTATCGGTTGCGCGGTATACCGAGGCTATTTTTCAAAAAAAGATGCTTTCGATTATGGTCATCAACTGGAGACGCAGGGATATGATGTCTACATTGGGGGGGTTGCAGCATATTCAACATTGGGATGGTTAGATGACCCGGTTTTCAACACCTTTATTTATCGCAGTGATATTAAACTGGCGGCGCTGATCTTTCACGAACTGTCCCATCATATTCTCTATGTGGGGGACGATACCACCTTTAATGAAAGTTTTGCAATCGCCGTTGAGAAGGAAAGTTTGCGGCGTTGGCTGGCAACAAGAGATAATCTGAAAACCTCTGAAGATTACAAAATGGATTACCGGCGACGACGTCAGTTTATCGAACTGGTGACAAAATATCGTAAAGAGCTTGAAACGTTGTATGCCAAGGATTTACCTTCACCGGAAAAACGACATGCCAAGGCAGCCGTATTTGAAAAGTTAAAAGATGAATACCGGTTGTTGAAACAGCAATGGGGCGGGTATTCAGGTTATGATTTGTGGATGAATCGAAAGATGAATAATGCAAAATTAATATCCGTATCCACCTATCATGATCTGGTACCGGCTTTTTTAGAACTTTTAAAAACCTGCGATAATGACCTCAAAGTCTTTTACAAAAAATGTCAGGATCTATCTGAAAAATCCAAAGAAGAAAGGCATGCCTATCTTGAAAAACACCACCCTAAATGATTCTAAAAATAGATATCTCGCAACACTTTTGTCTTTTGAAAACATTACCGCTTCAGGAATGATTTAATTTTTGCTGAAAGAACTCATGAATAAGAGTTCGTAATGAAAGAACCTGCCCGGGCTATTCATAAAGGTTTCCGCTTCAACAGGGGGATTTCATCTATAAAGTTAAATCGCACTTGGTTCTTTCAAAACGATCCCTAATTCATTCAGACAGCTTCCAGTCAAAAATTAAATCATACCTGAAGCTCCTTAAAATCGATTTTTTTTCAAAGGACCGAACTATTGAGACGACGCAATTAATTTAAATTGATTAGAAAAACGCTTCTCCAAACAGAATTTTAACAAAGGCGTCCTTGTATGAAAACAGGGTTTTATCCTTCCTCATAACTACCACTATATAATCTGGTTTAAATAAATGATCCATTGGCAAAAACGCCAACTTCCTTTTTTTCAATTCCGGCAAATCCTTCACCACCGTAGCAAAAGATATGCCGAGTCCCATTTCGACATACAGGGAACTTAACTCGACATTAGAAGATTCCATGACGATGTGGTAGTCAACACCCAGTTTTTGGAACCTCTCTTCTAAACTGCTGCGGTATTTTAAATTTATGGGGGGTAAAATCAGAGGATATTTTCCAATTTGTTTCAGTGTGACCCTTTTCGCTTTGGCCAAGGGGTGGCCGACAGGTGTTATAACAACGGTTCTGACCTTCTTCCAACGAAGTGCCGTAAGAT
>PKTV01000116.1 GCA_002868985.1 Desulfobacteraceae bacterium
AGGTCAGAGTTCTCTGGCTCTGCCAAAAGAATTGCTGTAAGAGTTTGAAGTGAACTAAAGTTTAAAGTGAGCTAAAGTTAAGGCATTCTGTCAATTATATAAAATCAGCGGAGCGAAGCGACTCCATCACTTCCCCGTTTAATACGGGATAAATAGGCACTTTAGATCACTTTAGGCACTTTTAACTTGTCTGGCTTTCGGGGAAACAGCCCCTTTTAGGGGTAAACCAAAGCCTGGTCCTTTGGGCCAGGATTCTTTACTAAGGCAACCCACATATGATGAGACCAGTAGATCTGTGGCACTTTTAAGCCGTTTTAAAAAAAGTATCCGATCCGTTGTCGACAAAGAGCCTTCCGTCAATATCGCTCTAGCCGGTAAATGGACCTTATACTTTATACTCATCGGTCTTATTGCAGGGCTGGGCTCCGTCGTTTTTCATTACCTATGCCAGCTCGGTGCGCATTATTTTATGGATTCTATAGCAGGCTACCGACCGCCGGCGCCGGCAGGTGAGCATCATCTCATACCGCCTACGAGTAGGCCGTTTAATCCCATCATTCTTTTATTTCTCCCCGCATTTGGAGGTCTTCTTAGCGGTTGGCTGGTGTATACCTATGCACCCGAAGCCGAAGGTCACGGGACGGACGCTGCCATCGACGCCTACCACAGAAAAGGTGGTTTTATACGGGGCAGGGTTCCGATTATCAAGACTATTGCTTCCGCCCTTACACTGACAACCGGCGGTTCAGGTGGACGGGAAGGTCCCATCGCTCAAATCGGAGCGGGTTTTGGATCATTTCTGGCGACAACATTAAAACTGTCGGACCGGGAGCGGAGAATCATGATGGCTGCGGGCGTCGGTGCCGGGGTTGGCAGTATCTTTCGTGCGCCGATGGCCGGGGCGCTTTTTGCCGCTGAAGTGCTGTACCGTGATCCTGAATTTGAACCTGAAGTGATTATTCCTGCAGGCATCTCCTCGGTGGTCGCCTATTGCCTGTTTTGCCTGGTATACGGATGGGGATCTTTGTTTGAATCGCCGGATTTTTTATTTCGGAATCCTCTGGAATTGGGGCCTTATTTAGTGCTTTCCCTAGTTCTTGTGTGCATCGGTGTTTTTTACATCAAATCCTTTTATGGCGTCATCAGGATTGCTAAGGTCATCAAGATTCCCAACCACTTGAAACCCGCCATTGGCGGATTGTGTACCGGTTTGGTCGGCTTCTTCTTGCCTCAGACCCTGGCCTTTGGATACGGTTTTGTTCAGAAAGCCATATACAATGAGCTGACAATTCCATTTTTGTTTTTTCTTGCCATTGGAAAAATATTTACGACATCATTTTCCATCGGATCCGGCGGCAGCGGCGGTGTATTTGGCCCATCCGTCGTCATCGGCGGCGCCATGGGCGGTGTTGTGGGAAAAATTTTCCATCAAATCATGCCGGGCATTGTCACTGAACCGGGTGCCTTTGTTATTGTAGGTATGGCGGGGTTTTTTACGGCAGTTTCAAATACTCCGATTTCAACCATTATTTTTGTCAGTGAGATGACCAATTCATATCATCTGCTTCTCCCCAGTCTTCTGGTATGTTCCGTATCTTATCTTGCCGCACGAAAATGGACAATTTATGACAGACAAGTCAAAAGCAAGGTCAACTCTCCGGCCCATGCAGGAGATTTTTTCGTGGATATCTTGCAGGCGATTCGGGTCAAGGATCTCATGCACCTGGTAAAAAAGGTGGACGTTATTCCGCGGGACATGACTTTTGGAGATTTCAGGAGATTTTTTCCTGAGACAAAGCAGCACTATTTCCCGGTGGTGGATCCGTTTAAAAGGCTGGTGGGGATATTTTCGAGTACGGACATCAGGGCCGTGCTCTTTTCACGGGGAATCGGGAATCTTGTGGTGATGAATGATGTTGCGACCTTTGATATTATCTTTACTACACCTTCAGAAGATCTGAATGCGGTTTTACAAAAGTTTACCATTAAAAATATCGACAGCCTGCCTGTGGTCAGTGACGAAGATCATGGTATCCTTATCGGGATGCTGAACCGAAGAGAGGTTATCGCATATTACAACGAGCAAATACAGAATATGAAAAACAAAACTTGACGGCTTTGTAAAAAGTCCAACTTCTGTGTTGCGCTGCATTCCTCGGAATTGGCGCGCCTTTTTATCCCGCTGATTTTAGCGGGGGAATTTGAAGCTTTTTACGAAGCCGTCGATGTTTAACTTGTCAATATTTTACTTCAATTAAAAACAGTCCGTGTGGCGGCGCAGTGATCCCGGCGAGATTGCGATCTTTTGAGACGAGAATCCGCTTAAAGTCATCGGATGTAATTTTATCAAGACCGACATCCACAAGTGTTCCCACAATATTGCGTACCATAAATTTTAAAAATCCGTCACCTTCTATTTTTAAGACCAGGTAATCATCGTCTGTTTTTACAATATCAGCGTTTATAATACTCCGAACCGAAGAAGCCCTTGGACTTCCCGATCCCTCGAACGCTTTGAAGTCATGACTGCCGATGATCCAGCGGAGCGCTTCTTGGATAGCGCTCAGGTCGAGTTTTTTCCGAATATGCCAGGCATACTGACGGAAGATAGCGACAGGGAGCAATCGATTCAAAATTCTGTAATGGTACACTTTGCTTTTAACATCATATCGAGCATGGAACTTTTCTGGAACCACTTTGCACGAAGTTATAACAATATCTTCCGGCAAAAGGCTGTTGAGTCCTTTTAGAAAAACTTCGGGAGTCAGCGATGTGGCGCATCGAAAATTTGCTGTCTGGTTTAAGGCATGTACACCGGCGTCAGTTCTGCCCGAGCCTATCACAGTAATGCGATCTCCTGTCATGGTCATCAGTGCCTTCTCGATTTCGCCCTGAATGGTTCGATCCTCGGCTTGTCGCTGCCAACCGTGATAGGCGCTGCCATCGTATTCAATGGTAATTTTAAAGTTCGGCATGAGAAATTCGGATTAAAGCCTGTTGCAGGGTATATTCCCAAGCTGGCGTTCGAAGAATTCATCCATCGAATCAGCGAATTGACTGAGCGGATACTCGACGTCACAGAACCTGCAACGCAGATAAACTCGCCGTCACGATTTTTGAATCACCAGTCGGTCTTTACATTCGGGGCATCGAGGGGCTTGTCTATTCATATATTAGCTCTTTAAGGTACTATCTCACCTGAAGTTTTAGAATGCAGATTGACAATATTCTGCTATTCTGTCAAATAAAATCTAAAATATATTGGTCTGTCATCAAATTTATAAGGAAAAATAACAATGGGAATTATCATGTGCCCTGGTTTTGAGGCTGCCGGGATTGCCGCCGGTCTCAAGAAAAAAAACAAAAAGGATCTCGGGCTTATCTTTTCCAAGGTGCCGGCAAATGTCGCCGGTGTGTTTACCCGGAACCGGGTGAAGGCGGCGCCGGTAATTCTTGACAGCGAACGAATAAAATCGGGCGTTTGTCAGGCGATTATTGTTAACAGTGGAAATGCCAATTGCTGTACCGGTGAACAGGGAATTCGTGATGCCGAGACCATGGCGAGTTTATCCGCATCTGAACTCGGGATTTCGGAAGATCTGGTGCTTGTGGCCTCCACAGGTGTTATTGGCGAGCCGTTGCCATTAGAGAAGATTAAAACAGCTATCCCTGACCTTGTCGGATCACTTCAACCCGGAGGGATTCCTGATTTGGCCAGTTCGATCATGACCACGGATACGGTACCCAAAATGGTTTCCGGACAGGGGATTGTGGAAGGGAAGTCTTTTATTGTTACCGGTGTTGCCAAAGGTGCTGGAATGATCCGGCCGGATTTGGCGACCATGCTCTGTTTTGTCTTTACCGACGTAAACGCAGCATCAGATGTTTTAAAGGAGGCTTTGGTTTCCGCAATAGATCGGTCTTTTAACCGGATCACAATTGATGGAGATACCAGCACCAATGATACGGTGTTGATGATGGCCAACGGTTTGTCCGGTGCGGTTATTGAAAACCCCGGCCAGAAAGAAATTTTTCAAAAGGTTTTAAACCGGATCTTTTTGGATCTGGCTAAACAACTGGTCAGAGACGGCGAAGGCGTGACAAAGCTGGTTGAAATCATTGTTCGGGGAGCGGCTTCGGATTCTGATGCCAAAAAGATTGCAGATACGGTTGCCCATTCTCCTCTGGTGAAAACCGCATTTTTCGGTGAGGACGCCAACTGGGGAAGGATTATCGGCGCTGTTGGCAGAGCTGGCGTTGATGTAGATCCTGACAGGATTGATCGTTATTTTGACGATGTGCAAATGGTGAAAGCCGGCATGGGTTGCGGGAAAACCGTTGAGCTTGAGGCCACAAAGGTTTTGAAAAAATCTGAGTTTACGGTGGCCGTTCACTTGAATATGGGGCAGGGTTTTGGGTCCATGATCACCTGCGATTTTTCCGTGGATTATGTTAAGATTAATGCGGATTATAGATCCTAAGTTTTCGATTCATAAATGGTTCTTTTTCCGATGAACGGCGTTCTCCGCGGGTTTCCGGCTGCGGTGTACAGCATGTACACCTCACCGAAAACCCTTGTGCGGCCTTGTTCATCGAAAAAATTACATATTTATGAACCGAAAACGAATCTATCTTTTTTGAAAACATATAGCGATGAATGGTACTTATAAAAAACAATGTCTTTGATGCGTCTGCAAAAATTTTTGTCAAAAGCCGGCATCTGTTCAAGAAGAAAAGGTGAAGAATATATTAAAGCCGGGCTTGTGCGTGTAAACAACACGGTTGTTACGGAGTTGGGCACAAAAATAGATCCTGTAAACGATCGAGTAGAATTTAAGGGTAAGGTTGTCACACCGGAAAACGATCTTGTATATATCGCACTCAACAAACCAAAAGGATATGTGACAAGCTGCAGTCAACCGGGTGAAAAGATTGTGCTTGACCTTATTGATATTCCTCAGCGTATTTATCCCATAGGAAGGCTTGACAAGGACTCGACCGGGCTTTTAATCCTCACCAATGACGGAGATCTTCATCACAGGCTTTTGCATCCTTCTTTTGATCATGAAAAGGAATACGATGTCACCGTATCAAATCCCATAACAGATGGAGCACTGCAAAATATTGCCGGAGGTATGCCAATGATGGGGACAAGAACAAGGCCTGCAGAGATTATCAAACTTTCTTCCAGACGTTTTCGAATCGTGCTCAAAGAAGGTAAAAACAGACAGATAAGACGCATGGTTCGAAAAGTGGGAAACCATGTCACAATATTAAAACGGTTGAGAATTTCAAACATCAAACTCAAAGGGCTTGATGAGGGGGCATGGCGCTATTTGACGGAAAAAGAAAAAAAGGCGCTGATAACTTGATGGAAGCGGTTGTTTTTAACCAATATTAGGAAACATTTGTTGACATAGATATGGTGGTGGACTTAAAATAATCAAATAAAAAAATAATATATTTAGTATAACCCAAAAAGAGGACACACCATGTTGAGAGTAGGGCCGTCGTCCGGGGATATAAAGAATATGTCGGATGAGGATATTTTCTCGTCACGATTAAAACTTCTTATCATCATGGCGAAGTCTTATTTAATTGGGTGCCCTATAGGAAAGTATCGAAAACAAGCCATCATAGAAAACTCGCGTTGGGTTTTTTATCATTCTTTGCATTTGGTCAATAAAATGGTCTCTTTCAAGGACCAGGATTTAAAAGCACAAGCCGGTAGCGCTTTCACGGACGACATGCACGAAGAGCATATTTTTTATCAGAGAATCCAGTTGCTTGCAGTGATGGCCAAAGCTTTGGCCGAAGGGCGGCTCAAAGGGTATTTTAGAGAAAAGGCCCTTAAAGAGAATTTGAACAGGATCTGTGAAGCACTTATCTTCAACTTCAACGTCAAAGATGTTAAATTTCTGAAAGTAGCATGAGCCAGGTCAGCATTCCAAATGTAAAGATAGCCGTGATCGATGGCGATCTGTTGGTCCGGGATTTTGTATCCACTGTTTTAATGTATTGTGTAAACAGGGATGTTTTATCTTTCGATAACGGCATGGCGGCATGGCGGTATTTAGAAGGTGCCGACAGTCCTGACATCATTATTTCAGAAGTTGACGTGTCCGGCTTGAACGGATTTGAACTCCTTGCCAAGTTCAAAGAGAAGCATCCCGCCAAAAAGTGCCTTCTGATGTCCGCAAACCCCGACGATGAAAAAGTCGCCAGGGATTCAGGCGCGGACGCCTTTCTTGCCAAGCCTGTGAGTGTAACAGATCTTTTTAGGGTTGTGGAAGCATTTGTCGTATGAAGTGAGAAAGAATCTCCTAAAACATTCTTATTCCCCGACAAACTCACCAGCTTCAAATCTGCCCGTCATTTTTTTTCCGATAGCTGTCGTCAGTGTTCCTTTTCCATGACATTTGTTGTTCTTGAATTGTCCCACATACTTAAGGCCGTTTGAACGAACAAGAATCCCATGGCCATTCATCATATTGTCTTTAAATTCACCGACATATTTTCCACCGCCATGAGATGTGAGTGTGCCCTTTCCATCCATTTGGCCATTTTTAAAATGGCCGACATATTTATCTCCATTTGAAAAGATATAGGTTCCATTTCCATTTGTACAGTCTCCTTGGGTACATCCCCCAAAAGCATTCAAAGGAGAAAAACAGAGTATCAATAGTAATGCTGCTGTTAAAAGTTTCATCTTTTTACACTCCCGTTTTTATGATCAGCGTTATCCTGCCTCAATAGGTATGATGACAATGTTTACCCTTCGATTCACGGCATCATTTGAAGATATGGGTTGTGATTCGCCGAAACCGACGATCTGTATCCTTGCCGGATCCACACTCCGCTGCGTCAATGCATTCTTGACGGCCATAGCCCTTTTTTCGGACAAAGTTTGATTGTAAGCTTCAGAACCTTTTGAGTCGGTATGGCCTTCCACCCGGATCGTTGTCTGCGCATACTTGTTCAATATGCCGGCCACTCTGTCCATTTCCATGTAGGCACCGGGTTTGAGCGTTGAAGAATCGAAATCGAACATCACTTCGGATTTGAACGTGGCGGTCAACACATTCTGTGTTCTCTGAATACTGGCGGCTTCGCTTTGAGCCATTGCAGCTCTCAGTTCCTGTTCCTGCCTGTCCATATACGCACCGATTTGATTGCCGGAAATCCCTCCAACGGCAGCACCGATTCCCGCCCCGAGAATCGTCGCTGTTGTATTCCTGCCGATGGCTTGACCGAGAAGTGCGCCGGCGGCGGCGCCAATCAAAGCGCCTGTTTTTGTGCCTCTTTCCTGCTGTGTCGGCCCTGCACAGGAAAAGAGAAATGTTACAAGAACCAGACTGGCAAGTATTGAAGTGGTTTTTTTCATTAAACAGCTCCTTTTGATATTTGTGATGGTCTAAATTTCATACATTCCATTTGTATGAATAATTTTATAACAATTTGAGTTTTACTGTCAAGCAACCCTATAATTTGATGTATATATATAGGGGTTTTGCCCCAATTAAAACAATGGAATAAGCGTAAACTTTTTTAGTCTATCGACGTCTAAATGTATAAGACTCCTGGAGTTCAAAAAAGATTACTTTGAAAATAGAAAAAATAATTTTATAACTAAAAGTATGAGTCCGAAACTGAATGTTTAGCTATTCGGATTCTCACTTGCATGGGATTAAAAATTAATATAAAATAGATCAGGCAGCAAAAACGACGTCGCTTATTGATGGATATGTTCAATGACTTCCGAGATTAGCATGACAGTTGGAGATTGGCTTTTGCACAGTAATGGAGCGAGAGCGATAAACAAAGAAGAGCGAAACTCAAAAGCCAAAAGGAAAGAGTCCTCAATGTCATTGAAAGATGTAGAATTGGTTGCCCGGGCACAGGATGGTGATCAGACGGCCTTTGAGGCTCTGGTGAGACAGTAT
>PKTV01000371.1 GCA_002868985.1 Desulfobacteraceae bacterium
AACCGCGTGAACTCGTGGCAAGGGTTCGTAAAGAAAGAGCAGGAATCAATCTTTGAAAAATCAATAGGTTTGCCCTACAATCTTCAATTTCTTTTAAAGATGCTATTTCGGAATGCGCCTGTTCTTTCTAACGATCCCTATGCCACTCAAACAGCACCCGCTTTAAAAAAAGATCATCCATTCCGCTAATACTAAAGGATTTAGAAGAAAAACTCCCCGAGGGCTCAAGTAACTATCGATTTTCAATCCTGTATGCTTCTGTGATTCATAAGAATCCGGGGTGGGAGGTATAACATGTCGACAACATTGCCGGATGATTTTTCAAAATGGCTTGTGGCGTTGCGTCGCTGGTTTCACCGGTTCCCGGAACCGGCCTACAAGGAAGTGAAAACCGCAGCTAAAATTTGTGAGACTTTAGATACTCTCAAGGTTCCTTTTCAGACGGGTGTGGGGGGAACCGGGGTGGTGGCGAAACTGCGTGCAAAACGCACTGGACCTATGGTTGCATTCCGGGCGGATATGGATGCTCTGGCACTGGAAGAAAAAAATGATGTCCCCTACAAATCCCGGAACCTGGGATTTATGCATGCCTGCGGACATGACGGGCACATGACCATTGCCCTGGGTGTCATTCGATGGTTGATTGAAAACCGATGGCCTCAGAACGGCTGCGGTGAAATTGTATTTATATTTCAGCCTGCTGAAGAAGGTGGCGCCGGTGCGAAAGCAATGCTGAATACCGGAATTTTGGATAACGAACCGATAAGCGCTGCTTTTGCCGGGCATATGTATCCTGAACTGCCGAGAGGACATATTCGACTGGCGCCGGAGATCAGCAATGCCGCTGCGGACCATATTATCATAAATTTAAAAGGCAAGGGCGGGCATGGTGCCCATCCGCACCATTGTAAAGACCCTATTGTCGCAGGCGCGTATCTTATTACACAACTGCAGTCGATTATCAGCCGAGAACTTCCCCCCCTTGAAAGCGCAGTGATTAGCATTGGACGTTTTCACGCTGGAACGGCATCAAACATCATCCCTGAGGAAGCAGTTTTGGAGGGAACCCTGCGAACTCTGAAACCGGACATTCGTATAGAGATAATAAAGCGCCTTGAAGATATGGTGGAAGGCGCGGCCCGATCATTCGGCATTTCAGCAACACTGAACATCACAGAGGGATATCCTGTTCTGGTCAATAATCCCGTACTGGTGGAACATGTTGTGACCTGCGCCAAAAAAGTCTTGGGTGCCGACAATGTTCATAGCGGACTTCCGAGAATGGGTGCCGAAGATTTTGCTTACTTTTGTCAAAAATGGGGTGGGGTAATGGTGGGGATTGGTTGCCACGATCCAAGCAAAGGTTTTCAGCATGGTCTCCATTCTCCTTATTTCGATATTGATGAAAGGGTCCTGGAAATAGGGGCCCGGCTTTTCGCAGATGTTCTTACGCGATATTTAGAAAAATCGTAAGACATCCAGGCTAATACTGATGGTTAAAAAATATTGGTGAGATAATCTTCTTTCCCAATGGCGGTGAAAGAAGACATGTCTGGGAGGTTAAGTGATTTTTTAGCGAAACGCATGAGTTGATTATAATCGAAGCGCAACCCCATCTTTTCATAATATTTTTCTAAAATTCTTTTGGGTCTGAAGTCTCTGAAGCTGCAAGGTATTGAAAGTGTCGGGAGGTTTTTCCGGGTGATCATTTTCAGGATATCGTCATTGTTGTATTTAACCAAAGGTCTAAAAATTTGATATCCCTCTTTCATTGTTAAAAATGGATAAAAACGCTGAGATGTTTCCTTGAATCGTTTATTTTTTTCAATACTCATCCTTTGGTCAGGGTTAGAAAAAGTGTCGGATAGCAAATGCTCTACGGAATAGCTGACAATATCCCAAAGAGAGTAGCTGACGATGAGGACAAGGCTTTCCCAATCTTCTATCGAGCGGGCCAAAACAATGTTCATCAAATTTTTTCTCAATTCTTGACACGGGAGGCATGGATTCTCTGAATTCACAAGGCAGTCATCCTTCTCTCCTGTGTCATGCCATATGATCTTCACACCTCGTCTAAACCAATAGGATTCTATCCTTAACTTTTCTGCGTCAGTGTATCTGTGATTCGGAAATGTCGCTGAATGTGCCGTAAAATCGAACCCGAAATCTTCTTTTGCCATAGTGATAAGATCCAAAACGACAGACGAGTCCTTGCCTCCTGAAAACAATATGATAATATTTTTATCACAAAAGCTTTCAAGAATGGGTTTGTGTTCCTTTTTCCAGTGACCATAGTTTAAATCTGAGCACATACTTGCCCTCCGAAGTCAGGGAGTTGATATTAAAATCATATCGGAATTGTAAGTTACGTTTTTTATGCCTTGGGGACTGACTGTAACGCCCAATCCAGGGCTGTTCAAAGGGCCGGCCTTGCCTTTTTCTCCAAAAGATACATTTTCAAATGTAACGTTTTCCTTGAGCAGGAATTTATCATAAGAACCGTCATAGTAAGCGGCATCCCGACACAGAAGACACAGCACCCTGCCTGCAGCGGAAAGAATGCCCGATTCGCCCAGTTGACATCCGACTTGAAATGGAATCCTATTTAACCTTAAATAATCGATTATCCTGGATGAATTTTTAAATCCGCCACACTTGGATAATCTTACGTTTATCATTTTATAATACCCCTCTTTGACAATCTTTTCCACATCGTTGAAGGAGCATGCCGATTCATCGGCCATTAGGATGACCCCTATCTTTTTCATAAGGTCGGCAAAATCAGCAATATCCGGGTCGTCCGGCATCATCGGCTGTTCAATGGCCTTGACATTGTATTTTTGGATCAGCGGGATATGCTTAAAGGCAAGCTTACTATCCCAGGCACAATTTATGTCCACCCTTAGATCAACATCTCCTCCAAATACAGCGTGAACGGTCCCGAGTATTGTTTTATTTTGTTCGAGATTTTTTCCAAGTTTCAGCCGGAGCGCATTTATTTTCATTTTCTTAATCAATCGACATATTTCCATTATCTTTTGATTATTGTCGAGGGGAATTGGGGCGCCATAATAAACGTTGCCGGTGATAAAACTTTTTGAGAAATAGTCTATGATGTATCGGTTTTGGCTTTTGCCTAAGGCATCTAACAGGGCTGTCTCAAGTGCGCAGATCGAAGCGTTGTGCTCCCGTCCACGGGTAATATCATCGATAAAATTCCATATCTGGGAAATATCATTCAATTTTCGGGGAAACGTATCACGTTTTATGAAATGGCGGATGCTTTTGACAGTGCTTTCGATCGACTCACCCGTTACGTAGGACCTGGGTGCGCCCTCTCCGTATCCGATGACTTCCTCCTGTTGGGCGATGATTTCGACAATGATATTATCAACGTAAGATCTTTTTCTAAGAGAATGAGAAAAATCGAATGAAAATGGGAGCTTTACCTGATGTATGATGACCTTGTCTATCCGCACTACCCTTTCCTTGAATCGAGCGAGTGTGAAGAATCATCGGAATTGTTGACGGGCATGGTCAGTGTAAAGACAGCCCCCTCATTAAGATCGCTTTTTACGTCTATGATTCCTCCATGATCCTGCATATTTTGATAAGCGATAAACAGGCCGAGACCGGTACCGTTATGCATGCTGCTTTTGTGTTTTGTGGTAAAATAGGGATCAAATACATGGTCAATCATCGATTGAGGGATCCCGGGGCCGTTATCTTTGATTTCAATGCAAATGGTGGCCGGTTTCCCTTTTTCAATAGAGTGTGTTGTAACAAACTCGATTTTACCGCCTTCAGGGGTAAATTCCACTGCATTTGAAAGCAGGTTCAAAATAACCTCTTTCATTTTTTCACTGTCCATCCACACCTGTCCGATGTTGGGATCAAATCGACGGGAAACTTTGATCTTCTTGGCATTACTCTGGGGCGAAATAAGGAGAATCATTTTATCAATGAGATCGTGAAGGTTGTTTAATTCAAAGTTTGATTCTCTTTTCTTGACCAGATCCAGCAGTTCTGTAATGAGGTTGTTAATCCGGTTTGTCTCTTCCATTGCGATACTATGAAAGTTTTTCCGGAATTCTTCATCATGATATTTCTGGGGCATCATCTGGATAAAGGTTCCGATTGCGGTCATGGGATTCTTAATTTCATGGGCCAGCCTTGCGGCCAGGTTGCCCAAAAAGGAGAATTTTTCAGACCGGCTCAAAAGCGCTTGAGATTTTTTCAGCTCCGCCATCTGTTCTTGGAGTCTGCTGTAAAGTCTTGCGTTTTCTATGGCAATGGCGATCTGAGGTGTGAAAACTTCGAGTGTTTCCCGGGTTTCTTTGGGGACACCCTTTTCATCAACTGCATCCGTTGCGATGACGCCGATCACCTTGGAACGGGTAATGAGGGGGACCACATATGCCGAAGTGGGTCTGCTAAAATTTAACATTATGTTTTTTTTCCTCAAACTTGAGCTTTTTACCTCAGGCACATATTCCGGCCGGCCGGTGTTGGTTACCCTAACCAGAATGTTACTCAAGCGATCGAGCGGCACTTTGTAATTTTTTACCGCTGCTGGAATTTTGCCGTCAAAACCGGTGCCGTGGATATACTCAAGCACGCCCTCTTTTTCATTCACCAGCATGATAATGGCACGATGAATTTGGCAAACGTTTGACAGAATGTTCATGATAACAGTCAAAAGTTGCTCCAGGTCCAGCAAAGAGAGGATCGCCTTGCCCGTCTCATGTAAGGCCAGAAGTTGTTTGATTTTATAATTCAAATCCAGATTAAGACGATTGACTTCTTCGTATTTTTCTTCAATGAGTTTCTTGTCTTCCTCCATTTCAGTTATGGTTTCCATAAGAACGGATTTAGATGTATAAAATCTTGAAAATATTTCATATAATCTATTTTGTAAAGGCCATCTTAAATGGTATTCACAATATGGTGCATGGTTAAAATAACAACATTCTTCTTTGAGATCGAGGGGCTTCCCTCCCCATATGAGCGGCAAGTAACTGTACGTTCCCTGGTTCATCAGGCATAAATCTTTTGATAAAACCATATTTTTATCCCAGTGTAATCGAACGACGGCTCCGTTTCGCTTAATGTCTAAAACTTCTACTTTTTTACTTCTATTCCATTTGTCATTTAGTTTTTGGGCATGTTTTAGGCCGGTTTTATATGACCAGAACCCCTTGGCGATGATTCTCTGAGCATAGCCCAGAGAGGTTTTTTCAACAGCATATCGGGCTATCTTGAAGGCTGCCATTTCATCATCAAGAATTGTTCTCGCCCGCTCATATAATTTGCAAGCAACGGCACAGGAGATCCAGTTGTTGGGATCTGTTAAAAAGCTCTCGGGGTCTGAAAGGGCATCGATTTCAGGGTCAAGGTTTACCAGAAGGCCGGAATAGTCACCGTTATTGTGTTCCTTTACATATCCTAATATAACTTTGGAGTTTAAACAGCTTACTTCCTTTTCCATGACTAAAAAACCAAATCTCTCACGCTTCGCTGTTCTGACATCAAGTTTGCGTATTTGTCTGTTAATTTGGGTGTCAATGGCCTGAAAGCCGCAAGACTTTTACTTTGTATGCTAAAAATCTGTCTGTCTTCTCCCCTGAAACAGGTGTTAGGAATCAAATCATCTTTTAATGCATGGGCAGGGAGTCGAAAAAAAGGCATAATGTTTAAAAGAGTATCCTGTAATTCTGACGTAGGATTGGATAAGTTATAGATTTCTCTCATATAAAATAAAACCGTGTCAAAGTCAAAATTTTTAGACGGCTGTCGGACAATATTCTGTCCAAAAACACCGTCATCATCAAAAACAACATCCGGCAGGGAGAGAGCGAGGTCATAAATTTTTGTTTTTGGGTAAACTCTGCATTCCCCGATTTTAAAGATATGTCCTCCCGGCCCCTTGTGTTTAGATAAACTTTTAGCAAAGACAAGGCTTTCTTTAAGGTCTTCTTCCGTGTCACCCGGATACCCGGCAATCATGAAAACCACTAAAGGGATCTCATTTCTGGCGGCTTCTTTGAATATGGCCATGGTATTTGAGATATATTTTTCATAGTGCGATCTGTCTTTGACCTTATTCATCCGCCTTAACGTATGATAACTGGCCGACTCAAACCCAAGGGCCAAAACTCCACAAACATCCGATATATCAGGAATGATAGAAGGATTGAGAACATCACAACGGGTCTCAAAATTAACTTTTAAGTTTAATGATCGAAGCAAGGGGAAGATATCAAATGACTTAAAAAGAGCATCGCTGACCAGTAGTGTATGGGCGTTCGTCTGACCCAATAAATTTTTCAAATCGAAATGGATAATATCGTTGGGGACTTCTCTCCTGTAAGGCCGTATAGATTCTTCCATACAAAAATTACATTTATAGGGGCATCCCCTACTAAAAGCGTACGGCAGAATATCGTATCTGCCCGGATGCCTTAACAAGTCTGGATTTAGCGGCGCTTTTCTGCTGAGATCAAAAGGTTTTCCTTTTTGGGTTAAGTGGATCTTTCCGTCTGTTTTCCAGGCCAGATTTGGGATATTGTTGTTGATCGGATTTTGGTCTTTATTCAAAAGTGTAACGATTTTTAGAGCAGGCACTTCGCCTTCTCCCAGCACGATCAAATCCACAGCCGAAGTTCTGGAAAATATCTCTTCATAATACAAGGTCGGGAAGTATCCTCCCAAAAAGATGAAAATATTCGGATCGAAGCCCTTGATAAGATTGCATAAATTGATAACTTCTTCCGCCTGGGAAATTGCCGTGCATGAAATACCGATCCCTTTTGGTTTTATTTTGGAAAGGTCTTTAAGGAATTCGTTTTCTATCTGTTCTTTTCCTTTTTTGCCAAGGGGCAAACCGTAGTCCATCGGTATGGAGATCACCTTTATTTCTACGTCTGGCAGGTTAAATTTAACATAGCTGGCAACCTCCATGACGGGCAATGGATAAGCAGGAACATACATTCCCGTATTTTTTGAAATAGGCTCGACAAATAAAATCATTATACATTTTCCTAAAAGGCGAAAGGAACGTTTACATCTTTGCGTTAACCAAAGTTAAGCAGTGGAAGGTTCCAGCACAGGAATCGATGCCGGTGCTTTAACATCAGCACTATAGGGAGCGAACAAATCCAATGCCTGGTATTTCTTCCACAGATACCATCCTTCAGGATATTTGTATATGTAATGTTCCATAAGTTTCAACACTACCGCTCCAATAGACATATCCCGGGACCGCTGAAAACGTTTTGCCATTTCTTCCCATGAAGTTACAATAAATTTATATCGGTGCTGTTGATTTCTGTGCATCACACCAAAAACAATGGCGGCAGCACATCTTTTAGATAAAAGGTTGATGGTTTTGTCCAGATGAATCTGTTGGCCCAAAAAATGTATTTTTTTATGAGGACAGGGCCTCCATTCATCTATTTCATCACACTGGGTAATTACAATTCGATTTTCTCTAAGGTCAGCAAAAATGGCCTTTGCGATATTGGGGGTGTGATCCCCATCAATTACTTTTACTGAAAAATTGTCTGCTTGATGAAAGCATAATTTTCGCAAACTATCTGATGAGAACCTTGCAATAATTGTTACCGGATAGTTTTTTGCACCCAGGAAAGCCGGGATAAACTCGAGCCCCCCATAATGACCCGTAATTAAAAGAACGCCGTTTCCTTTGGCAAGCGCTTTTTCCAGGTCTGTCATACTTTCGCCCTCCACGTGTATTTTAAAAAAGGTTTTCAACGCTTCAGGGGCGCCAAAGGCATTAACAAATTTTTCGTAGTAATGAAATACGATTCCCCGAAACACATTTTTGGTTAATGATTTGATTTCAACATGGTGTTTATAATCGCTAAAAACGGTGTTAACAGCCTTTTTGATTTGCCATTGTTCTTTTTTGT
>PKTV01000420.1 GCA_002868985.1 Desulfobacteraceae bacterium
AATGAAGGTGACAAAGTTACTTTTGACATAGAGCAAGGACAAAAAGGTCCTGCTGCTGCAAATGTCACTGTGATCTAATCTTATGTTCTGAGTAAAAAGGGCATTCCTTCTAATATTGAGCGAATGCCCTTTTGTTTAGTTTTAATTTATACCGTCACTTCGCTATCATCGTAAGACCTTAAACCTTAGCAAAGTTCGCTCATAGATCCGTTACTACAAAAACTGACATCCACCGAACAAAGATAATGTGCCTGAACACAACACTCTTGCAGGCAAATAAGGTACTACCCTTGGCAGGAGTGATGACTTAATAGAAGGGTTTATTGAAGAGGTAAAAAGATGGAAAATAGATTAGATGATTTATTTCTGAGGTTTCAAACAAAAGGTTTTATGCGCATTGAAATCCCAGGACTCATTCAAGATGTTTTTAATATTATAGGCAAAGGTAAATATTGTACTATAACCGATACTAACATAGAGTTAGAGGATTTGGGCTGGGGGCTAGAAATAATGGATAATGTTACATATGACTTAATAAACTCCTTGTTCAATAAAAAATGGCAAACATCCTTATCATAGATGATCAGAAGTGTAGATGTGGGATTTGTCCTTTAACAACAAAAAGGTCAGGATCTGATCTAATTACAAACCTCGCTATCTTGTGTTCCAGCCTGTAGATCGGAAATTCATGATGCCTGCCTTCTATACGTACCTATACGACACATTGTAATGCTGGTAAGAAAACGCAAGGACGCGCATGTCGAAACCCAATTTCCTGTTAATCGGTGCACAGAAGTCGGCGACTACCAGCATCAGTGTGATGCTTTCGAATCACCCCGATGTCTTCGTTGTCAAAGGAAAAGAACCACATTTCTTCTCTGTAAACCGTCGGTACGCACGCGGCTGGAGCTGGTACATGTCCCTTTTTTCAGGCTACAATGGCGAAAGGGCTATCATCGATGCGTCGACGTCATACTCACGCACAAACGCCTTTCCTAATACGATATCACGGATTATAAAACATATTCCGGACGCGAAAATCCTTTACTCGGTCCGCCACCCACTTGACCGAATGGAATCTGCTTATGTCGAATGGATGTCAACGCCAAGCTCCCTGTTCGCAAACACCTCAATAAATGATATGGTTCGAAAAAAGCCAAACATTGTCGAATCGAGCCGATACTGGAAAAATATCAGCGCTTACCGGAAGCACTTTCCTGACCATCGAATCAAGATCATATGGTTTGATGAGTACGTTAATAACCCCGATGTAGTTCTTGCCGAGGTTTTCGAGTTTATCGGTGTAGATCCGTCGATTATTATCCCGTACTCCCATTTAACTATTGCGTCGAGCAAGAGTCTAATTAAAAAGATGAAAATGTCTGGCCGAACAACCTCGATTGATACAACATGGAACCGATCAACTCGGCAATGGACAATAGAACAGCTCGGCAATGACACAAGACAATTTCTTGAATGGTGCGGCAAGCCAGCAGACTATTGGCGAATCGATCCGAATGACAAGACCTGACCTTCTAACAAATAGGTTTGTGAGTAAAATTAAAAATTTGATTTGATTCAGGGACTCTCCATTGAAACTTGAATCATAAATATCCACCAATAATTATGATTTATGTTTGAAGTAAACATCAAGCAAAGACCTGTATTTTCTGCAATGTGTCTGTAATTTCATTCTGTTATTTAATACGTGAGAATTATTTCCGCTCATTTAATAGTTGCGCATTGAAATTTACAAATAAATGACAATAAGTATCTCATTAAATCAGCATAAAACGGAGTGATAATGAAAATTTTAATAATTGGTGGAACCGGCACAATTGGCAAAAAGGTAAGCGATCATTTATCAAAGAAGCATGATATTATCATTGGTGGAAGAGAATCGGGCGATGTCAAAGTAGATATTGCTAATAGCAAATCCATTGAAGCATTGTTTGAATTCGTGGGGAAAATGGATGCAATTGTCTGCATTGCTGGCGAAGCCAAGTGGGCACCCTTCGATTCCATGAGTGAGGACGACTTTTATATCGGAATAAAAAGTAAGTTGATGGGGCAAGTCAATCTCGTAAGAATCGGGCAAAATTATTTGAATGCTGGAGGGTCCTTTACACTAACTACTGGAATATTAGCTGATCATCCTGTGTTGTTAACATCAAGCGCCGCTATGGTTAATGGTGGAATCCATAGTTTTGTCAAAGCGGTGTCCCTCGAATTGAGTAATGGGTGTAGAATTAATGTTGTGTAATCTGGTCTTGTTGAAGATGCAGTAGAAAAATATGAAGCATACTTCCCTGGTCACAATCCTATTCCAATGAGTAAAGTAATAAATGGATATGTAAGAAGTGTCGAAGGAAAAGGGACTGGTGAGATTATAAGAATATACGATAACTGTTGAAAATTTGGTTCAATTAGTTGAGATTTCAGATATCACCAACGTATTTGGAGAAGTGAACTTTATGTGGTAATCTCAATAGATCACCGGCTGGCCTGAAAGTGGGTGGGGAGGCCACGTGGCGCTTCTTGACAGGATTAGCGTATCAATCCCCACCCGTTGAAGGTCCCGATATGCGGGGAAGGGGGAATGATTAACCAAGTAAAATCCGTATGGTAGAGGGATAAAGAAATGGCAAAGGTCAGCATTATTAAGGCCACATATTCAGATCCATGGATCGAAACCCTTCTTGCGCCTCTTGGAGGGATGGAGCAGTTTGTAAAAAAGAACGAGAAAGTCCTTCTCAAGGTTAATCTATTATCAGGCAAAGAGCCGGAAAAGGCCGTGACCACGCACCCTGAATTTGTAAGGGCTGTGGCTAAGGCTGTAAGAGGGGCAGGAGGAGAACCGTATATCGGAGACTCCCCTGCAGGATCCTTTTCCAAAAGAAAACTTAACAAGGCCTATGGGCGTTCAGGGCTCGAGAGTTTAGCAAGAGAAGAAGAGATTCCTCTGAACTTTGATACGGGCGTCAAGAAACTTGATATCCCCGATGGCAAACGATTGAAAAGGTCTCCCATCTGTGATTATGTATTAAATGCCGATAAGGTCATTGCGCTGCCGAAACTTAAAACCCACTCCTTTCAGTATATGACACTGGCCTGCAAAATCATGTATGGCGTCGTTCCCGGTCTTATCAAGGCAAAATACCATGCTCAGTTCCCAAGAAGAGCTAGTTTTGCGGACATAATGCTGGATATTCTTACCATCGTAAAGCCACACCTTTATATCATGGACGGTATAATGGGAATGCAGGGCCAGGGACCTGGAAGCGGAGATCCGGTAAAAATGGATCTGGTTCTTGCATCAACAGATTATGTGGCCATGGATATTTCCGTATGCAAAATTTTGGGCGTCGAGCCCGTGGGCATACCGGCACTTAAAAGGGCTAAAGTTCGCGGTTTTTGGCCCGAGAGGATTGACTATCCGATCCAGAAACCCGAGGATGTTGCTTATAAGGGATTCAGACTCCCAAACACGGCCGATCATCTATTAACCGGCAAAAAACCTCCAAGAAAAAGCCCTGTTGTTACGGATAAATGCATAGCGTGTGGGGATTGCGAAAACATTTGTCCTAAAAATGCAGTCAAGATGAAAGGCCGGATGGCAGAGGTAACCTATTCAAAGTGCATAAGGTGTTTCTGCTGCCATGAGGTCTGCCCTGAAGATGCCATCATGTTGCGTAGTGTGAAGTTAAATTGAACTGCCTAACGATGTTTTGCCTGACGAATTTTCCGGAGGTGTTTAAAAATGGACCGGGTCCTGTATAGTAAAAAACGTGTTGTTTTAGTTATAGACAGCGACCAGATTAGAGGTGCCAAATTAAAAAAGATTCTTAACAATTACGGTTATCGAGTCTATACCGCCGTGAATTTCAAAGAAGCCCGTCGGATCATTGCAGAAAAGAAAAAGATAGATGTTGCCCTCTTATCCTCGAAAAGATTCGATCTTGCTCCCGGGCAGATTATTGAGGATTTTAACCTCGGAAAGCCGGTGATTGTGATTCTGGAAAAATTCTCAGAGGAGATAGCAGCTTCAGCTTTGAAAGCCGGTGCGGTCGACTTTCTTACCTATCCCGTGGATTCTGAAGAGCTTGTAAAAAGATTGGGCGTATGCGTCCGTATGTCAGACGACGGCGGATATGAACGATTAAGGATAGACGTATGCGCCCCGATGGAAAAGGGCGACGACGCTTCGAGATTCCGTAAACAAATATTTCAAGGTTTATATCCCAGGTCAACTGAAAAAGAACTTCTGGTCCATGGATATGAGCAACTGAACCGGTTGGGAATCGGGAGCTTCGGCGAGGTTTGGAAGATCAAAGATGTAACAAAGGACCCGCCGGAGATTTTTATTGCCAAGATTCCCCTGGACAAAAAATTTAACGCCAAGTTTGAAGAAGAGGCCTATATATTAAGGAAACTCGCCGGACATAAAGGGATTCCAAAGGTCTTTGAGATGATAGAAATAAAAAACAAAAGGGTAATGATTCAGGAGTTTATACTTGGGAAAACACTCTATGAGGTGATTGAACGAGAGCTCGAGGAAGCGGAAATAGAGTCGGTGGTGATTCAGCTTGCAGACGTGGTGGCGCATTCCCACGGCATCGGGATCATCCATCGAGACATAAAGCCGGGAAACGTCATGGTTCAGCCTGACGGGAGCATAAAACTTCTGGACTTCGGCACGGCCAAAGAACTCGGAGAGAAAGAGACGTCCGAAACGTCAACAGGCACCCGGCCATATATGGCACCCGAGCAGATTATGGGAAAAAGCCAGAGGCGCTCGGATGTCTGGGCCCTTGGCGTTGTTATGTACGTGCTTTACACAGGGATGTTCCCTTTCTATCATGAAGTGGAGAAGGTGCTCATGGACATAATCATTAGGGTTCCACCGTCTCCACCGAGCAAATTCAACGAAAAATTAGATCCGGGAATCGAGCGCATCATATTGACGTGCCTGGAAAAGAGCCCGGAAGACCGCTATCCTGATGCACGGGCGTTAAAGGAGGATATCATCAACTCTTTTCCAGGTTACGGAGAAAATATTTTACCCCTCTACTAAATCCGTTGTGCGTATCTTAACCAATCGAGACTGTTGAGACCCCCCTTTCGTTCAATTACTGTTTCAAATGGGGTCGGGCCACAGGAACATCCTGATATAATAAATTAAACGTTTAAAAAATGTGTCAAAAAGAGCCGTTTAGAACGATTATAGGGTCTATTTTAAACAACTTTTGTAGTTATTATAGTTGCTTGCCATGATCCGACCCTAATACCCTGATTGGGAAATCCGTAGCCTGTACTCATTTTATGTCAAGAAATACAAATCATACACCGGACGGAATCCAAAAACCGGCAAACAGATCAAGATCAAACCCAATAACCTTCTGTTATCCTTATTGTAATGCTCCGTTATGATGTTGTTAATGAAATGGATATGGCAAATGGCTGCGACGTATTCAAAAGTTATTTGGGCAACATCCCGTCAAGATTTGACACCATTTCCCGACTCCCTCCTGCGGAATTGGCGGCCTGAGGATTTTTGACATTTTTATTGATTTTTCAGGCATTAGCATATTCTTTTTTGATTAATTCTCTTTAAATCCGATAATTTTAATTAAAGTTTCCTTATGTTTAGCCGATAAAAAAGGTGTTACCAATTTAAAAAATGCCAGTGATGATGAGAGCGCATTATGATAGCGGTCTTTGTCTCATTTGCACTCAAAAAAACTAAACAAGGTATTACTAATTTAAAACCAGTGATCATGAGAGATCATTATGATAGCGGTCCTTCGCTCATTTGCAAATAAAACATCTTCTTACCTTCATGCACTTTTAAAGTTCTTCCGGGCCTCAGTGCCGTTGATGACACAGAGATATCGGTCTGCAAGTCTTCGATTCAAGATTGCTTTCTTTGTGGTTATTCTCCTGACAAGCACCTCTTTTATTCTCTGTATCGTAACGGTACAGATAATGAACAATTACATACTGAATGAGATTATCAAGAGAGGGGAGTCAGTGGGTAAGAGTATTGCTGCTTCGGCAGGATACAACCTTATGCCAAAGGATCTTTTGGGCCTTGACAATCTTGTCTTTAAGGCGAAGTCATCAAACAGCGACATGCTCTATGTGACCATCGTCGATCCGGACATGAAGACGATTGTCCATAGTGCGACAGAGATGATCGGGGAGACCAAGCCCATTGCCCAGGGTCGGCTTTACAGAGAGGCTGTTGACGGGACCACTGTAAAAGAATTGACAAATTCATCGGGCAGTATTTTCGAAATATTGTGCCCCATAGTCTTTATGAATAAGTCATTGGGCAGTGTGATCATTGGCATGAACAAGTCCATCCTGATCGAAGCACAGCGAAAAGTCGGCAACATGATATTGATAGTCTTCGGAATCATTGTTGTTCTTGGCATATTCGCGAGTTCGTTGCTGGCATCTTTCCTGATAAAGCCCATAAAGGAGCTCTCAGCGGGTGTGGAAGAATTAAAGTATGGAACTACAAAAAATCCCCTAAGGATCTACTCTCAGGATGAGCTGGGGAAACTGACACATAACTTTAATGAAATGTCAGCATTGATAGCCACTCAGCGGGGAAAACTTACTGAATATGCTAATGATCTTGAAGAGGCCTACGTTTCCATAGTGAAGGTGGTGGCTGCAGCCATAGACGCGAGAGACTCCTATACCCATGGTCATTCCGCCCGGGTTGCTCAGCTGTCTCTCCTCATTGGCAACCAGATAGGCATTTCCAAAGAGGATCTGAGAGATCTGGAGGTCGCGTGTCTATTTCACGATGTCGGTAAGATAAAGACACCTGACTCTATTTTGCTCAAGCCAGGCAAACTCACCGAGGCTGAATACAAGGAGATGAAGCAACACGTGGTGTACGGAGCATCCATTCTTAGCTGGGCGCCATCATTATTCAAGTATATCCCTTCCACCCGTCACCACCACGAGTGGCACAACGGCAAGGGCTATCCCGATGGGCTGGTTGGCGACAATATTCCATTGTTTGCAGCGATAATAACCATAGCGGATGCATTTGACGCCATGACTTCAGATCGGCCTTACAGAAAGGCACTCTTTAAAGAGGAAGCGTTGCGCCAGATTGCTCGTAATTCAGGGACACAATTCCGTCCGGATCTGGTTGAGATCTTTCTTGAACTGATGGAAAAGGACGATGTCCAGGATGCGCCACTCTCTGTTGTGGGGGCCGTCGGATGACTAATCTTCGCAGGTCAAAACTGATTGTTCTCATTCTTATGCTCTTGCCCATTTTTCAGTCGTGTGCGGAGATGAAAAGCTGGATTTCACCAAAAAGTTTTTTTAAGACGTCGGCTCCTGTCAAGGATTCTTCACAGATATCCAGTCGGGCATCAACTCAAGCGGCCAATCTGGCCAAAGAACATATGGAAGCAGGTGAGTGCCAGAAGGCGATTGATGTCTACAATGTTGAGTACCGAAAGCACCCGCATGATCAAGCACTGGTGAGAGAGTATGTGAAGAGCATCGAGAATATAAAATCAGCCGCCGACAAGGCATTAGATAAAGAGGACTTTGCATCCGCTGGCAGGAACTACGATGTTCTGCTGAAAAACTATGCGTACTTCAAGGGGTTTGAAAAGAAACTCTCATTCAACAGCACCCATCTCAATGAAAAACTTGGTTACTGCAAGAAGGCTCTTTTCAAACAGGGATTTCAGGAATACCGAAAAGGCAACCTCAGCGGGGCGATTGCGCTTTGGCAGGATCTCTTTGCCATGGACCCTCAAAATGCAGACATCAAAAAGTTGTTGAGAACAGCTAA
>PKTV01000103.1 GCA_002868985.1 Desulfobacteraceae bacterium
AAAGCTGATGAACAAGGCGGTAGTATAGCGCATCCATGTGAAGATTCTAAAGAAAACCAAAAACAGTAATGTCCAGAAAAGATAGAATACCGTGGTGGCTGTGACTCGGTACTTCACGGGGATACTTTCTGATATTTTTGATAAGAAAAGGTGAACCCTTTTACCTGGCTTGTGGAGCCGGGAATGCAGGATCTCTTTCACCGTTATTGTTTCATCGATGTAAAGTCCGGCCGGTATTAGAAAATCGAGAGTTAACGGAAAGCCTTGCTCATGGAGAAGGTCGTTGGTCTGACGAAAGGGAAGAGATAGGATCTTTCGAAATCCGGTGTAAAAGACGCTGATGATCGCTATCAAAGACACCATAGAAAGCACCGTCCAGAGAATTTTAGCCCGTATAACCATCTATGTGCTTAGACCTCCAGAGATAAAAATGCAGGGGTATTGATTTTATAGGACTCGTTTTTTGAAAATAGTGAACAAATATTTGTCGTATAAAAGATTCCAGCTAACTGTAATATTTAAAACCATTTATTTTAATGCTGACTTGTCCCAAAGCTACCAGAGGCGATTCAAGGTGTCAACTGACACTTTTTGGTCCGGCTGAAAAACTATGTCATGAAAATATAGATTTTACCAATTATAATCTGTCAAACTATTTATATTATCAATTTTACTTATTGTTTATCATTATATTATAAATGCATCATTTTAAAATTAATAGGAAAACAGCGTTCAATGAACGGTCAGGAAGCGAAAACAATTAACGGCCTGAAAGAGGAAGGAATCTTTGCCCTAATAAATTCTTTTCCGTCGCCTTTAATCTACCATTTGATTCGTGTTTTGCTCAGTGTAATTTTTTTGTGGTCCGGCATTTCAAAGCTAATGGAACCCACAGAATTTGCTGTAATTATAGGTGGATATGGGTTGCTACCTGACGCTTGGATTCTGCCGATTGCCATTGCCTTTCCTTTGCTTGAGATGGTCTTCGGCTTGGGGCTGTTATTGGATATCCGGGGATCTCTGGCCGTTATTACGGGTCTTTTAATGTTGTTTATCGCGATCCTGGGCTACAGCATTTGGTTGGGGCTCGATGTCGACTGCGGCTGTTTCGGTCCTGAAGATCCGGAGGCCAAAGCCTTTCACGGACTTTGGTCGGCCCTTGTTCGGGATATTATAATGATGCTGGGCATTTTTTATCTTTATTACCAAAGGCTTAACCAGATTGTTGCTCCCAAACGGTTAAGAAATTTGTTTAAAATTATTTGAAAACAGGAGGATTAATGATGCGAATCGGGAAGATAATCTTTAGCCTTGTTGTCGTGGGATTGTTTGTTATAGGTTTGACAAGCCCGTCTTTGGCCAAAAACAAATTCGAAAAAGAAGTGGAGAAAGAACAGGGTGCCGTCAAACTGGTCCGGGAAGTTCAGCGGGGAGGTTATGACGTCATTACCGCTAAAGAACTCAAGGATATGATCGATTCCGGCAAGGATGTTCTCATTATTGATACCATGCCTTATGATGCCAGCTATAAAAAAGCACACATTCCCGGCGCCGAGCAGTTTTTATTTCCCATTCCTGAAATGAAAGAATGGAATACTAAGGAGACAGGCGGAAAGACCTTAGACGATTTCAAAGCGCTGCTGGGTCCGGACAAAAACAAAACTATTGTTATCTACTGTGGATTTGTCAAATGCGGGCGAAGCCATAACGGAGCCATGTGGACTGTAAAATTAGGCTACAAGAATGTCTTGCGTTTTTCTGGCGGCATTTTTGCATGGAAAGGTGCCAAATATCCAATAGAAAAAGCAAGATGAGGATTCATCTTCGAACTGAGCAACACCTTTTTATTCGAAGACATCCGTTTGCCGGTTCGTTGTTGTTTTGATACGAATTCTGAGCCGGTCAGGGTTCAAGCGACATTAGTTCTCATGATACGATTAAATAAAGACAATGGGTTGTTGGGGCATCGTGCTGAAACGCTGGTTAGCAAAATCCGGCAGCGTACAGAGAACCTGTTCACGACTGGCCAATTGATGTGTTCCGAAGCAGTATTATCGGTGTTGAACCAAGGTCTAAAAGGGGGATTGTCACCGGAAATCGCCGTTCGGATTACCTCCGGCCTGCCGGAAGGATTTGGAAGAAGCGGCTGCACTTGCGGCGCATTAAGTGCCGGCGTTATTGCCCTTGGGTTGTTCCTGGGTCGCAACGGTCCCGGCATCTTGAACAATAGAAAGGTTTACGCCGCTTCCAGAGATCTCCACGAGCGGTTCAAAACAAAGTTCGGTGCCACCTGTTGTCGGGTGCTGACAAAAAATATCGAAGTCGGTACGAAGTACCATTTTCGGTTTTGTGCCCGGCATGCCGGAGAAGTTTCTGAACAGGCCGCACGTATTGTACTTGACCATGATCCGGAACGACTTGAAATGGCGGATTGGACGTATTTGAATCAAACAGATTCCAAAATGAGCGCAAGGATCAAACAACTCACCAAGGCACTTCGATCATAATATAACGAGTTTTCCTAAATCAGTGGGTTTACACCATCAAAACAGACAACGTATCCTTTCAGCGAAAAAACCTTGACCTGCATGCCAAAGGGAAAGAATAATAAGGACAATCCAAATAGAAATTTAGGAGCATATAGGCAGTGAAACTGAACTTTTTTAAAAAACCGACCCTGCTGAGCCTTTCAAAAACCTGTGGGTGAGCTGCAA
Source organism: Desulfobacteraceae bacterium (assembly GCA_002868985.1). Taxonomy (GTDB): domain Bacteria; phylum Desulfobacterota; class Desulfobacteria; order Desulfobacterales; family UBA11574; genus UBA11574. The sequence goes on from PKTV01000103.1 coordinate 2,715, forward strand.
AAATCGACCCGGTCGGGCTTGGCAATTTGTTGGCGAATCTCCCAAAAAATAAAGATCCGAACTTGCTGGTGGGCTATGAAACCAGTGATGATGCCGGCGTTTATCGATTAACCGAAGATCTGGCCATAATAATGACGGCCGACTATATAACGCCGCCGGTGAATGACCCGTATATATACGGCCAAATAGCGGCAGCCAATGCTATCAGCGATGTCTACGCCATGGGCGGACAACCCATCGCTTGTCTCAACCTGGTCAGTTTTCCTTCTAAAAAGTTGCCTCCGGAGGTCCTTCACAAAATTGTAGCCGGAGCGCTGAGTAAGATTACCGAAGCCGGTGCTGTATTGGCGGGCGGGCATTCCGTGGAAGACGATGAACCCAAATTCGGTCTTTCAGTAACCGGAATCGTGCATCCGGACAAATTTTGGACCAACCAGGGTGCTCAACCCGGGGATGTGCTGATTCTGACCAAACCCGTTGGAAGCGGTGTTTTGTTTAACGCCAATTTAAAAAAATGGGTTTCCAAAGAGGCCATGGATGCCTGTTTGTCAATCCTCATAACGCTCAATCGAACTGCTGCTGAGGTTATGGCCGGTTTTGATATCCACGCCGCAACGGACGTCACTGGATTCGGATTGGCCGGGCACGGCTTTGAAATGGCCAAAGCATCCGGAGTGTGTTTGGAAATCCGTATCAAAGATCTGCCGATCATGGACGAGGCCCTGACGGCGTATAAAAGAGGAATGACCACCGGCGTAAATGCTTACAATCGGAAAATGGTCGAACAACATTTTCGGCTTGAGACCGATTTACCTCACTGGCACGAAGAAATCGTATTTGACCCGCAAACCAGCGGTGGTTTGCTTGTGGCGGTGACCGAGACCCAAGGGGAAAATCTCGTTAACGCCTTGCATGCCAAAGGGGTGACGGCGGCTAAAATCATCGGCGATGTTCATGAACTTAAAGAGGAGATCCATCTAAAGTTCAGGTAAATCGAATGCAACGATTCAAATTAAACAGGAAGGGTTTCTCAAAAGCCTATTCGAACTACAGTCGCTGTATTTTTTCAGCGACCATTTTTGGTAAAGGGATGGCCTTCCAGGTGTGATCGATAGCAACGAAGGTAACATTTCCCTCTGCCATCAACCGGGTTTCCGGTGGGCGGTAAAAGTGAAACTGAAAGACGATGGCCTTTTCTTTGATTTCTTTGATTGAAGTATGCATTTCAAGTAAATCGCCATAGTAGGCCGGGGCTAAAAAGTGGCAGTTCGCAGCCACTTTGGGCATGCCGAATTTTTCTTCTTTGTTACGAAAGAAGGTTTCCGGAGGTATGTTGATATACCGGAGAAATTCTTCAATCCCCTCATGGAAATAGCGAAAATAGGCGACAAAATAAACCACACCATACGGGTCAGTATCACCGAAGCGAACCTGTACTTTGGTTTTATGAATGAGCATGTCATACCTCCTGTGGGTGATGAAATAACTATTTCCTTGATAAAAAAATCGGCTGTCCTTAAATTAACGTAATATTGCCGCTTCAGGTATAATTAAATTTTTGCTGAAAGAACTCGCGAATAAGGGCTCGTAATGAAAGAATCTGCCCTGACTATTCATAACAGTCTATGTTTTAACATGGGGTTCATCCATAACGTTAAATCATCGATGGTTCTTTCAAAACGATCCCTAATCCACTCAGACAGCTTCCAGTCAAAAATTTAATTATACCTGAAGCTCTTTCTTGTTGGGTCGAAGCTGAAAGCGAAGACCAATGAAATCGATTTGTTTCAAAGAGCTAAACTGTTACAATTCAACTTTTATTAATGTATAAACTCAAGTTTCGCACTCGAATAATGATTTTACACTCTGAAAACATCAAAGGGGTCATGATGCGATTTTTCAAATGTTTTTTTCTGATCTGCTGTTTTTTTCTGATCTGCTTAAGTCAAACCCCCAGAGCTGCTGAAAACATCGACGTCGATCTGGTCAGATTGCAAACCGAAGACGGCGTAAGGCTAACCGGTATTTTACGCCAGCCCCGTGTGGCCAGAGCAAAAGCCTGCGTGGTGTTGATCCACGGTTACAGCGGCAACTTTTACTCAGGCATCATGGATTTTCTTCCAGAAGCCCTGACAGATAGAGGATTTGCCACTTTGGCGCTCAACATGCGTGATCATGATCGGGGTCCTAAAAAAAACCGGTTTGAAGAAAACCGTTATGACATTGCGTTAGCCGTCGATAAAATGGCTCTGCTGGGTTATCATTCTATATTTCTTTACGGACACAGTATGGGTACCAACCGGGTGCTATACTACATGGCAACAACCCAGGATCCAAGAATTAAAGGTATACTTCTAACCGGACCTCCAGGCAATCTTTTCGAGTGGAATATCAGTATGTTCGGGTCTGATACGGCAAACAGTGTCCTCCGTCAGGCCCAGGACCTGGTGGCAAAAGGTAAAGGAAATCAATGGATGCTGATCAATCTGGGACCTTTGGGCAAAGCGCTTTATACCGCATACCATGTTGTAAGCCTCAGGGGCCCGAAAACCGTATCCGATCCCTACCAAAACATTCCCCGTATTTTTCAACCCATACTCGTTGTCCACGGTCTTGCTGATCGCCTGGCCAATCCCGATGTCGCTGACCGCCTCCGAAACAGTGCAACGCCTAAGACAAATGTCACGGTTGTTAAAATTCCCGGTGCCAACCACCGTTTCAGCAATCACCAAGAAAAACTTGTAAGCGTTGTCACCCGATGGATGACAGAGCATCTGAATCACTAATCTGAAACCTTTGAAAAACGCCCCCTTTTGCCCAATCTTAGCGTCAGACTCAAATTTTAATCCTCGAAATACTCAATGCATGTCTGCCTGCCCCGTAGGTCTGGCAGATCGTACTGGGGTGGTTAAAATTTTCGTCTTCCTTAACCTTGAGCAAAATTGAGCATTTTTCAAAGGTTTCAATTCAAAAGTAGTCCTATTCTTTAGAAGGCGGACTAACATAACTTTTTAAGGTCGCGGATAAGATTTTTAATTTCTGATCTGTTTAATTTAAGTTTAACTTTTCCTCCGCCGGGGTGTGCAAGGTTTAACGTACAACCGTCGCTGTTTTTTATTACCGCCCATTTTTGTCCCTTTGAAAATACAAGAGATTTATCCAGCCAGTCGTCGGGACTGAACTCGGCAATCTGAATCAGAACACCAAAAGCATCTTTGGGATGAATAAAGATCTCTTTCCAAAAGTCGCCGTATTCGTTATACCCGAAATAAGGAATATTATGATCTTCAAGCTTTCGAATCGCATGTTGAATATCCCGGGTTTGAAGGGAGATATGGTGAAGGCCCCCGTTTTTATTTTTCTTTAAGAACTTTGTTAAAAAAGTTTTTTCCTCAAGGGGGGTTATAAGCTCGAGGCGTGATAGATCGCCAAATGAAAAAATCTGCCAATGATATTTCATATCATTATTCCGAGCACCGGCACTGAGGACCGCCCCAAGTATGTCTTTAAAAAAATGGAGTGCTTCCGGATAATCTTTCACGGCGATTGAGATATGATCGATCCTTGAAATCATGTTACATTTTTAAAAAGATTAAGAAATCTCCTTTAGACTGTTGCGAACCTGTGTATAAATCCCCGGGGCCATAACCAGAAGACGGTCATTGATCTTTTGGCCGTCCAAATATTCATTGAGAAAAAAATTGCTTCCATCTAACTTACAGATCTTTCCGCCGGCTGCCTCAAGAATAATGCCGGCTGCAGCAAGATCCTGATACGATTCATTCGCAATTACAGCCGCTTCGGCACGACCCATTGCAACATAACAAATGTGAGCACCGGTGCATCCAAAATCACGAATTTTTCCTGGAAATGTTGAACGATAACGTTGATGAAATCGTGAATACGTAAAAAGAAGGCTCTCGTCATTAATGTTGTTCTTGCTCGAAACGCGAATTTCCTTATCTCCCAAGAAAGCTTTTTGATCCGCCCGTGCGTGAAAAAGATCGCCGGTTGCCGGCATATAGAACACCCCGAAAATAGGCCAGAAATTTTCTATCAGTGCAAGGGAAATGCCCCATATTGGAATTCCCGCCTGAAAATTGGCCACCCCATCTAATGGATCATAAATCCAGATATATCGCTTTCCATCATGGGTGTAGTTTCTGTTCACCTGGTTGTTTTTTAATACCTGGTGTTCAGGAAAATGGTTGTCAAGTTGATCTTGAAAAAAATTCATTAAATGGGAATCCGCCTCTGTAACAAGCGCTTCATCAAATTTGATGTGACGATCCCCCTCACCATAATAGGAAAGAGCTTCTTCTCCTGAACGTCGAATCACATCCACTGCGAAGCGAGTTAAATCCTCAATCCCATGACGTTTTATTTCAGCCATCTTACCCCCTTGTTTGGTCGTATCTGTGGGTCGAAGCTTATTGTGGAGGGCAATATATGTATCAAAATTCTCCCAGTGGTCTTGTAAATGTAAATGAGGCAGGTTCTTGGACCAATTTTTGGGATGCCTGTTTGGTATTGCCACCTAAGGCTGAAAAGGGGAGTGATACAATAAAGACGGCACAACCCAAAACAGTTGCGACGATTCCCAACGGCCTGGCAAGAATAAGATCAGCGGTCATAAGGGCGCCGCTGTTTTCCTCATCTACCGCCTGTCCTTGTGCAAGGGCCGAAGTTCCGAATGGGATAAAAACAAGGGTTATAATTAGCAATAACACCGTGGATTGTTTTGTAATTTTATTCATGTTTTCCTCCTTTAGGGTTGCTTGCTATCTATTAATTTGTTTCTTTTTTAAAGTCGATGCTTGAAATGTTCCGGTACGGACCGTTTGGGCATAAATGTTTTTTGGCGTTTGAATAAGCCAAGGTCTCATGTTCATGACTGATCTATAGATGGTTGAAAAACATTTGTATTAAGGCTATAGTATTCAACCTAAGCTTAGCGTTTCAAATTTTTGAAATGGTTAATTTAACAATAGTTTTAAGGTATTCTGACATTTGAATTTCAATAATTTGAAACCCTGCGGGATTTCCAATTTCACC
>PKTV01000413.1 GCA_002868985.1 Desulfobacteraceae bacterium
ATCCGGTCCGTGAGGTCAGGAATAAAATCGAGGATGTCATCCACAACGCCAACATCCGCAGCCTGAAAAATGGGTGCTTTGGGGTTTTTATTGACGGCAACAACAAAAGGCGCGCCCTTGAGGCCGCCCAGGTGCTGAAATGATCCGCTGATCCCCAATGCCATATAGACTTTCGGTTTGACGATCTTGCCCGAGGTTCCAACCTGACGGGACTTTTCCAGCCATTTTGCATCCACTATGGGTCTGGAGCACGACACATCGGCGCCCATGGCTTTTGCCAAATCGAATATCATCTCCAGGTTGTCCTCATCTTCGATTCCCCTGCCCACCGATACCAGAACATCCGACTTGGTAATATCGACATCGCCGACTTCAGCCTCTACAATTTCCAGGAAACGGCGAGCACCACCTGCAAGACCGCCTGCCATGGCTTCGGCAGTTTTGTCAACGATGTTGCCGTCGGCACTTTTGCTTTCATCTGCTTTGAAAGATCCCGGGCGGAGGGTGATCACGGCACCCTGGGATATATCGCAAAGAAGGTGCGTGCTGACCTGTCCGCCGTATTCCTCGCGAACAGCCTTGAGTTTTCCGTCTTCAATGCCTTCAAAATCGACAGCGTCCGGAAGATATGCCGCGTCAAGCTTTACGGAAAGCCCTGGCGCCAGATCCATACCAAAATGTTCATGGGGAATCAGAACGATCCCTTCCTTTGGCAGAATGCGAGTCAGCATCGGCCGGATCACTTCTGCGTTAATATGGGCCAGAGCTTCATTATCGATCTTCCAGACCTCGGCAAAAGAAGACTTAACATCCTTGCACACCCCATCGAGCTCGGCGCCGGTACCTGCAATTACGGCAGTAACCGAAGCATCTGTATTGAGTTTTCCGGCCGCGGTGATCATTTCAAGGGCCGTATCGTCTACAATACCATTCTTGTGTATTATATATGCAAAAACCTGTTGGGCCATTATTTGATCCCTCCTTTGGCTTTTAAGAGTTCGACGAGTTTGTCGATGATTTCATCGGTGTCCCCTTCCAGAATCTCTGCGCCTTCGCCCGCGTCAGGCACAAAATAATCGAGACGCTTTATTCGAGCCCCGGATTCTCCGACAGCGTCCGCTGCAATTCCGAGGTCGCCGGCGGTGTAAACCGGTATATCAAGTGACGCCACCTTTCGGATTCCGCGAATACCCACATATCGCGGCTCGTTGATGCCGGTCTGGATGGAAAGAACACAAGGGAGCTCGATTTCATTCATCTCCTGGTTTCCGCCGGCAATTTCACGGCCGACTTTAATTTTTTTGTCATCGATAACTTCTAAAAGATTGACCAAAGAAGCATAGGGCCACTCGAGCATGGCGGCCAGCATGCCGCCCACCTGGCCTGCCCCGTCATCTGCCTGAGCGCCGGTCAAAATCAGGTCATAATTCCCCTTTTCAACCGCTGCTTTTAAAACAGCGGCAATCCCTTTTCCATCAGATCCATTAAACGCATCATCTGAAAGGAGGGTGCCGTTATCAGCGCCCATGGCCATCTCTCTTCGAACGATCTCCTCATCTTCCTCGTCGCCGACAGTAACGACGGTAATGCTGCCGCCGACCTTGTCTCGAATCTGAATGGCTTCTTCAACAGCATAATTGTCCCATTCGTTTACAGAATATACCAGGTCATCCCGTTCGATATCCGTACCGTCTCTGTTGACCTCGATCTCATTTTCCGACGTGTCCGGAACCCGTTTGACACACACTAAAATTTCCATATTTTCCCTCCCAAAAATTATTTGCCACAAAGGCACGAAGACCCGCCCGCCTCGCCTAAGGCGAAGCCGATGGCGGGCAGGCACAAAGGATATATCCCAGGTTAATCGGTTCAGGGTTTAAGGTTCACCGTTCAGCAACACAAACATCCCAACTTAACTGGAGTTATTAAGAATTCAGAAACACTTATCAGTTCACCCAATGGATGATTGCTGCAGCTGTCTATAAACAGACAGCAATGAGCTATACCTGCCCGCTCGTGCCTCGCAGTGGCAGGCGGGACTGAATTTCTTTACAACCTTGAACGTTGAACAGGGAACCCGAAACCGCTCAGTTTAGATTCAATCAACAAACGACAATCATCAAAAAAAGTTGCAAGTGCCTAAAGTGAGCTAAAGTGCCTATTTATCCCGTATTCATCGGGGAAGTTAAGGTATTCTGTCAATTTTAATTATAATTGGTCGCGCTGAAAACGCGTTCCTCAACTTTAGCTCACTTTAGGCACTTCAAACTTCACACTTTTGGACTTCAAACTTTAGGCACTTGCGAGAAGGCTACTGTCACTTTGTTTATGCTCATTTAGGGTTCAGTTATATGCTGGTTAACCAGCTCAACTATATCTATGGCCTCCATTTCCCCTTCCAGCCCGCTGGTCTTAATGGCATCTTCAATATTGACCATACAAAAGGGACAAGCGGTGACAATGACGTTCGCTCCGGCTGCCTTTGCCATTTCAACCCTGACCTGCCCCATCCGTTTATCCTCTATGGGCTCGTAAAAGAGCATCAGTCCGCCGCCGCCGCAACAAAACGAGCGGTCTTTGCAGTTTTTGGTCATTTCAACCCGCTGGATTCCGGGAATCGAATCGATGACCTCACGCGGATCATTATAAAGGTCATTGTGACGGCCAAGATAACACGGATCGTGATAGGTATAGATTTTATCCGGGCTCTCAATATACTTTAATTGGATATTGCCCGATTTGATGCCTTTTAAAACAGTACTGCTGATGTGCTCCACCGACGGGATGTCCTTGTAGTCGTGTTTTAACGCATTAAAGGCATGGGGGTCTGCGGTAACAATACGATTCACACCGGCATTGTTGATGGCATCTGAATTTCGATCCCTTAGATCCAAAAAGAGCATCTCCTCGCCGAATCGCCTGACCTCGTGGCCGCTGTCTCTTTCCGCGGGTCCCAGAATTCCGAAATCTACATGGGCTGCACTAAGAACCCTGGCTGCGGCCCGGCCGATGTCCTGTATCCGGTCATCATACGAAGTAATGCTGTCGACAAAGTAGAGGGTATCTGCGGTCTCTTTTTTTCCCAAGATCTTTATGTTGAGATCTTCAGGCAATTCCTTGGTCCAGTCCGCGCGTTTTTTCTCCATTTTGCCGTAAGGGTTACCCCGTTTTTCGAGGGCTCCCAAAGGTTTTTGCAAGGATTGGGGCACCATCCCGTCGTCCACCAAACCCCTTCTCACATCAACAATCTTGTCGATATATTCGATAAGAACCGGACACTCCTCTTCACAGGCGCCGCAGGTGGTGCACGACCATATTTCATCTTCTTCCAAAACTTTGCCGATGAACGGACTCACATCCACAGACTTGCCCTTGAGCGGATATTTATTGAACGAATAGTTGCGGCTCTTAATGGAGATAAATCTTGGAGAAAGCGGTCGCCCCACGGCATTGGCCGGACAATTGTCCGAACATCTCCCGCAATCGACACAGGAATAAAAATCGAGCATGTGTTTCCAGGTAAAATCTTCAAACTTCTTGACCCCGAAAGATTCAAGGTCATCCAACGCTTCTTCCTCAACCCCCCATTTTACCGGTTTTACCGTACCTTTGTCGAGTTTCATTAAAAACACATTCGGCAAGGACGTGATCACATGAAAATGCTTGCCCATGGGTAAAAAACAGAGTAAAAAGAAGAATATCAGTTCATGCGAATAATATGCACCCAGATGTAGATGTTGCAGCATATCTATTGGAAAGAGCCTTAACATATGCGTAGCCGCCCATGTTCCGGTCAATGGCACCAAAATCTCCGGCTTTAATCCACTTTGAATTCGAGCGGCAAACTCGCTTCCTTCAAAGGCCATATCGCAGGTGACCAGTCCTGTAATCAGAAACAGGACCAGTACGGCTTCCCAGGTATGATCTTTGCCGTATTTGGGGGGTACCGCGTATCGTTCGGGTTTAATGACGATTCGACGATACAATGCAGCCAGACAAGCTGCCAAAATGACTGTTCCGGCAAGATCCTTTAGTACCATGTAAACCTGACCGGTCATGCCGCTCATTCCCGGCAGCACATAGCCATCGGAAATTCCGAGCAGCACAAGAGTTATGGATCTCAGAGACAGGATGACAAAACCAGCAAAGAGCGCAATATGGATAATTCCCGCATCCGGGTACCTGGGATGCCGGTACTGCCCGACGGCATACTTTAACATTTTTAAAAATCGGACAAATAGACGGTCAAGTCGCGGGTCCGGAGATGCTTGAACCATCGGTTTCAGACGGAGGGCGATGATGTAGGTAAACATTGCCACACCCACCACCGGTATGATCAATGAGAAAATTACGGTGGGAAACCCTAAAACGAAGGCCTTAGCCGGAGATATTAATACAGATTCCATTTTATATTTTTTCGCTCCCTACCCCGATCAAATGGCGACGGGCAGATTTAGACGAAGACAGGTCGCACCGAGATGTTTTTATGATTGTCATGCTCGGCAATGAATGAATGCTCATTCATTTTTTAACAAACAGCCCTTTTTGCTGTCAAGTAAAAGTTTGGTTTTTCATTCGATTTCAAGTCTATTTTGGTATACTAATGTCGCATAAATTACAAGCTTTCTTGACAAATATCCATTTTCATCCTAACAAATATAGACAAGAAAATTGGAATTGGCCTGCTAAACCGGGCAAAATTTATTAAATCTTCAATCTTAAATCTTAAATTATTCAATTTAGAGCGTTTGCACCAGAACTTTTCTTCTGCCGTGAAAGGCACAATATTTTTACCCAAGCGCATAAAGGGGGGCCTATGACAACAGAAATCAGATATGAAGATAAATCCTGGCTAACCAGTTATGAAAAAGGGGTTCCTGAAAAATTAGACTATGAAGAAATATGCCTCCCAAAAATTCTGGAAAGGACGGCCGGCAAATTTCCGAATAAGATGGCCCTTTTATTTGAGGGATACAAAGTGACCTATCGCGAACTCAATGATATGGTCAACCGTTTTGCCGCAGCCTTGCATTCCTTTGGTATTAAAGAAGGCGACAGCGTTGCCATCCTTCTGCCCAACCTCATCCCTTGTGTCGTGGCCTATTATGCCATATTAAAGATCGGCGGAATCACGGTGATGAACAACCCTTTGTATTCGGACCGGGAACTTGAACACCAATTTAATGATTCCGGGTCAAAAGTGCTGATAACTCTGGACCTTTTGGGAAATCGCATGATTGATTTAAGGCCGAAAACAAAGATAAAGCAGATTATATATACCTCTATCGGTGATTATCTTCCTTTTCCAAAGAATCTTTTGTTTCCGCTTGTGGGCAAGAAAAAAAAGCTTGCGGCAGACGTTAAATCATCTCCAAATGTGTTCAAATGTAAAGATGTTCTGGCAAAAAGTTCTCCAAATCCTCCCGAGGTTGAGCTTTCGTTTGATGACGTTGCCATGTATCAGTATACCGGCGGTACCACCGGCGTTTCAAAAGGCGTTATGCTTACCCATGGCAATCTGAGCAAACAGGTTCAACAGGTTGGCGCATGGTTTCCCGCCTTCGACAGCAATGAAATTATGTTGGGAGCACTTCCCTTTTTTCATGTGTTTGGCCTGACCACCGCAATGAATCTGGCCATTTATTTGGGGTGGGGAGATATTCTTGTTCCAAAACCCCAACCGGAACCGCTAATCCAAGCCATTCGGAAATTTAAACCAACCTTCGTGCCACTGGTACCAACCATGTATATCGGAATACTGAATCATCCACACATCGACAATGTTGACCTGACGTCAATCAAAGGATGTTTTTCAGGCAGTGCCCCGCTACCGTTGGAAGTGATCAGAGAATTTGAAAACAAAACCGGCGCTGTGATCGTCGAAGGATACGGTTTGACGGAATCCTCACCGGTCACCCACATAAACCCCTTTTCCGGAGGAAAACGTAAAGTCGGGAGTATCGGAATCCCCATTTCTGACACGGATTGCCGTATCGTTGACCTCAATAACGGCAATGCAGATGTTCCTTTAGGAGAATCGGGTGAAATTCTCGTTAAAGGCCCACAGGTCATGAAAGGTTATTGGAACAAGGCCGAAGAAACAGCCAGCACACTTACAGATGGCTGGCTTCACACAGGTGATATCGGCAAAATGGATGAAGAAGGATATTTTTATATCGTTGACAGAAAAAAAGATATGATCTTATCCGGTGGTTTGAATGTATACCCGCGTGATATTGAAGAAGTATTTTATGAAAATCCCAAGATCCAGGAAGCCGCTGCAATCGGCATCCCCCACCCCAGCCGAGGTGAATCTGTCAAAGTTTTTGTTGCGCTTAAAGAAGGCGTAACCGCTACACAGGAAGAACTTATCGAATATTGCACAGACAAAATGGCAAAGTTTAAGCTTCCAACCGAAATTGAATTCAGAATCGAACTTCCTAAAACAAATGTCGGTAAAATTTTGAAAAAAGACCTCCGAGCAGAAGAAATGGCGAAGCAACGAAAAACAGAGTAAATCGGTCTATAGAAAAGAATTTTGGCCCAGAGGATTGGGCTTTGGTTGAGCCCTAAAAGGGGCTGTTTCCCTGAAAACCAGACAAGTTAAAAGTGCCTAAAGTGATCTAAAGTTTACCCCGTGAAATGCAAAGCCTATTTCTCTGGGGTGCCTATTTATCCCGTATTAAACGGGGAAGTTATGGAGTCGCTTCGCTCCGCTGATTTTATATAATTGATAGAATTCCTTAACTTTAGCTCACTTTAAACTTTAGTTCACTTCAAACTCTTGCAGCAATTCTTAATGCAGAGCCAGAGAACTCTGACCTGGAACATAAGGCCGGGTTTTTTATGACGAAATAAAATTCTATATCACCCCTTTCCCACATACCCGTCTCCACCCGGGTTTCGACATTCCGGCGATGCCACCCTTCTCACACGGCAAAGAACTTGATTTTTATGGGGCAAATGAATGACTGAAGATGTTACAGGAAAGATAATGCGATTCAGGTGGCTGATTTTTATTGTGCTGGCACTTGCCTATCTTTTTGTTTATTTCCACCGCCTTTCCCTTTCTGTTGTCGCAAACGATTTAATAAAAGATTTTAAAACAACCGCCAGTGTCATGGGTTTGTTGGGATCGACATATTTTTACTGCTATGCCTTTATGCAACTTCCCGCCGGTCTTCTGTCGGATTCATTGGGCACTCGAAAATCCGTCACATTATTTTTAATCATCGCATCTGCAGGAAGTATTATATTTGGATTTGCACCGACCATAAAAATCGCCTTTCTTGGAAGGGTTATGGTGGGACTCGGTGTTTCCATGGTCTTTATTCCCACCATGAAAATCCTATCCCGATGGTTTCACCCTCACGAATTTGCCTTCATGACCGGTATTCTAAATGCAGTTGGCGGAATCGGGGTTCTCGCGGCCACGTGGCTTCTTGCTTTGATGACCTTGATTTTCGGATGGCGCATCTCTTTTGAATTTATTGGCTGCTGCACCTTTATCATCGTCTTGCTGGTATGGTTTATTGTCAGGGACCGCCCCGAGGATAAAGGCTGGCCTTCTATCGAAGAACTCGGAAAGGAAAAAGGGAAAGTCTCCGGACCGGTAAAGCAGATACCCCTTCTCCAAGGCGTCCGCCGGGTCATTTCCGAAAAATACTTCTGGCCGGTGGCCATATGGTTTTTCTTTGATTGCGGTATATTTTTCAGCTTTGGAGCACTGTGGGGCGGGCCTTATCTGATGG
>PKTV01000414.1 GCA_002868985.1 Desulfobacteraceae bacterium
AAACTATCTCATAAAAATAAGTGATCTACGTTAGATAATTGGAAAAAAAGTGCCTAAAGTTGTGGTGTCGCTCGCGCTCCATCTTTTTATAAAATGGCAGAATTCCTTAACTTTAGTCACTTTAGATCACTTTTAACTTTTGTCACTCTTATAACGACGGTGACAAATCTTCCAGCAATAATATTTATGTCGAATGAATAATGAACTTATTGGCAAGATTTTAAAAATGAAGAGATTAATTTTAATTTTACCGGCGTTTTTGTTATTTTTATGTTGCTTTCCCGGTAACAATTTTGCGGCCGAAAATGAAGTCTATGTCATTGAAATTTCGGGCTCTATCAACCCTGCTGTGGCTGATTTTTTAAAAAAGGGAATTAACCAGGCTTCTGCAGATGGCGTTTCATGTGTCATTATAAAGATCGACACACCCGGCGGCCTTGCTGAATCGATGCGTATCATCGTCAAGGCAATCTTTGCAAGCAAGGTTCCGGTTGTGACCTATGTTGCACCCAGCGGCGCCAGGGCTGCTTCGGCAGGTGTCATGATTACCATCGCTGCAGACATTGCTGCCATGGCGCCGGGAACGAACATTGGTGCCGCACATCCGGTAGGGGCCGGCGGCAAGGATATCGGCGGGAAAATGTCTGAAAAAGTCACCAATGATATGGTTGCCCATGTCAAAAGTATAGCCCAGAAAAGGGGAAGGAACGTCCAATGGGTTGAAAAGGCGGTTCGCGAAAGCGTTTCCGTGACGGAGACCGAGGCCCTTAAAGCAAATGTCATCGATATTGTGGCAAAAGATCTGGATGATTTGATACGTCAGATTAACGGTCGTAAAATTGAAAACAAAGGGGTTTTGAAACTTGACAATCCTAAAAAAACGATGATTGAGGAAAGCTTTCGAACCAAGGTTTTAAAGATCATCAGTGATCCGAATGTAGCGTATATTCTTATGATGATCGGTCTTGCCGGTCTCTATTTTGAATTGTCTCACCCCGGTGCTGTGCTTCCTGGAGTTGTGGGCGGGATATCGATTATTCTGGCATTTTTTGCATTTCAGACCATACCGGTCAACTATGCCGGATTTCTGCTTATTATTCTTGCCATTGTTTTTTTCATCATGGAGATGAAAATCGCGAGTTACGGTCTTTTGAGTATTGCAGGCATTACCTCACTTTTACTCGGCTCCTTGATGTTGTTTGAAAGCAACGGCACCGATATGAGATTGTCATGGAAAGTGCTTGTACCGACACTTATGGTCGTTTCCGGTTTTTTTGTCGCTATTTCAGGGCTGGTTTTTAAATCTCAGCTGTCGAAGCCGAAAACGGGTGCAAGGGGTCTTTTGGGGGAAATCGGGGTGGTTAAAGAACCCATATTGCAGGAAGGCAAGGTATTTGTTCACGGAGAACTGTGGAAAGCGATTTCAAAAGATTCCATCGAAAAGGGGGCCAAGGTCAGAGTTTTAAAAATTGAGAACCTTGTTTTGGAAGTGGAACCTATAGAATAGATACAGGAGAAGACTATGTTTACGACAATCGCAATCGTTGTAATTACAATCTTTTTTTTCTCTGCAGCCATCCGCATTTTAAACGAATATGAACGGGGTGTTATCTTCAGGCTCGGCAGAGTGATAAAGGCAAAAGGACCGGGGCTGATCATACTGATTCCGGTTGTAGACAAAATGGTAAAGGTCAGCATGCGCCTTGTCGCTATGGATGTTGACCCTCAGGATGTCATCAGCAGGGACAATGTCTCCGTAAAGGTGAATGCGGTCATCTATTTTAGGGTCATTGAACCCATAAAAGCTGTTATTGAAGTTGAAGATTACACCTATGCGATGGCCCAGCTGGCCCAGACAACCTTGAGAAGTGTCTGCGGGCAGGCGGAGCTCGACGAACTTTTGTCCGCAAGGGAAAAAATCAATTCTCAACTCCAGGAAATTCTCGATACCCATACGGATCCGTGGGGGATAAAGGTTGCAACCGTAGAGCTTAAGCATATTGATTTGCCCCAGGAAATGCAGCGATCTATGGCCAAGCAGGCTGAAGCGGAGCGGGAGCGACGTGCCAAGGTAATTAATGCTGAAGGTGAGTTCCAGGCTGCAACAAAGCTGGCTGAAGCCGCTGAAATTATTCGTGAACACCCCATGGCCCTGCAGCTAAGATATCTTCAGACCATGCGCGAAATGTCTGCCGAGCAGAGTACAACGACAATCTTTCCGTTTCCTATTGATCTTTTCAAGCCGTTTCTTGAAACTATGGACAAAACAAAAAAAGAAGAAAAGGAATAACAGTCATCTATTTATTGACATCATTTAAAAAAATTGCTTAACTAACCCTTTTAATAATGATGATATAATAATAGGTCTGTTGCGTATTTTAAAAACTCATTTAAGCGGGTTCAAAACACTAAAAATATAATCCACAGCGGGGGTATTACAGCCTCCGCTTGTGCTTTTTAACCATTGTTCAGAAAAGGAGATGTTGAAGCATGGGTGTGAAGAAAAAGGAAGCTAAAGAAAAACCCTTGGAAAAAATGACAGCCAAAGAATTGAGAGAGCTTGGGAAACAACTTCCTGAAATAGTTGGTGTTTATGGCATGAACAAGGCAGAGCTTATCAGCGCCATTAAAAAAGCAAGGGGGATCGTAGAAGATACCAAAGCAACGCCTGATGCCTCAATTCGGGAAATTAAGAAGAAAATTCAATCAGTTAAGTCAGATCTCGAAAATGCTCTGAATGACAAGGATAAAAAAATGGCGGATATTTATCGACGCCGTATTATAAAACTGAAGAAAAAGACTCGCAGGGCGGGCTAGAAAGTGTAAAGTGCCTAAAGTGAACTAAAGTTAAGGTGTTCTATCAATTTTAATTATAATTGATCGCGCTGAAAGCGCGTTCCTCAACCTTAGCTCACTTTAGGCACTTCAAACTTCAAACTTTTGGACTTCAGCTAATACGGGGCAGTATCCAGATAAAAATACGATATTGTATTAAGGAATTAGAGCACTAAGTTTATGATCAATCCATCTTCATTGGCATTTGATATCGATGGTGTTCTTGCAGATACCATGACGTTGTTTCTCGATATTGCACGGGAAGAATATAAAATTCGCGATGTCAAATACGAAGACATCACGTGTTATACCCTGGAAGAATGTGTCGATATTGATCCGATTCTTATCGAGACTATTTTAACCCGGATAATGGATGGAACCCATAAAGTACCTTTAAAACCAATGCCAGGTGCCAGGAATGTCTTGACCCGACTCGGCCGACTGCACAGCCCGATTTTATTTGTGACCGCTCGATCGACCAGGGAGCCCATATTTGAATGGATACAAAACGCATTGTCTTTTGATCCTGATTCGATAGAAGTTGTTGCAACAGGTTCATTTGACGCCAAGGTCGATGTGCTTTTAAGCAGAGATATTTCTTATTTTGTGGAGGACAGACTTGAAACATGTTATCCACTTTTCGAGGCGGGCGTTACGCCTATTATTTTCAAGCAGCCATGGAACAGAAAACGTCATCCTTTCGTGGAAGTCGGCACTTGGAAAGAGCTTGAGCCGTTGATTGAATTTTGATGATGTCACAATCTTTGAAGAATCAGATCAGATCCTTTATCGATTCCCTTCACTCTGAAAAGGGATACGCTGCAAACACGTGTCGTGCGTATTCGCACAATCTTAACGAGTTTATTTCATTTGTCAGTGAAAACTACTTTTCAAATGAGAATCAAAAGGGTGCTGATCTGTTAAAGGCGGATCAGCTCACCAGCCTGATGATAAG
The DNA here is from genome assembly GCA_002868985.1 of Desulfobacteraceae bacterium. Taxonomy (GTDB): domain Bacteria; phylum Desulfobacterota; class Desulfobacteria; order Desulfobacterales; family UBA11574; genus UBA11574. The sequence goes on from PKTV01000414.1 coordinate 3,791, forward strand.
AGGTTATCTGGGGTTTTTACACAAGAAGAACAAAAAAGTGACCATAGCGAGAAAACTTTCGGCGGTTCGTTCTTTTTTCAGATTTCTTCTCAAGCATGGTGTTATACTGGACAACCCTTTGGATCTGATTTTAACACCGAAACAGAATAAAGCAATTCCAGTATACCTCCCCGTCGATGATGTTTTTAGGCTGCTCGATTCGATAAAGACCGATACACTGGCCGGCATCAGGAACCGTGCTATTTTTGAAACACTTTACTCGAGCGGGATCCGTGTTTCGGAACTTGAAGGTCTGAATGTCTTTGATGTGGATTTTACAAAATGTTTGATTCATGTCGTTGGGAAAGGTAACAAAGAAAGGATTGTTCCCATCGGCAAAAAGGCCATAGCTGCGATTGAAGAGTATAGAAAAAGATTGCAAGGGGAAGCGGGTATCGGAGAAGGCGATAACACGCCACTCTTTTTAAACAAGGACCATGGTCGCCTGACAAGCCGCTCCATAGCCCGCATTCTTGATAAAACGGCAAGGGAATGTGGTCTCTTGATACCTGTTTCTCCCCATGCGCTGCGTCATACATTTGCAACACACATGCTAGATGCCGGGGCGGATTTGAGGGTGGTTCAGGAACTTTTGGGACATGAAAGTCTATCCACGACACAGAAATATACCCACGTGAGCATCGACAGGTTGATGGAAACCTATGACAAGGCGCATCCGAGACGATGAAGACGATGTGTTTCACTGCTAACATCGGTCCAAACTGAGCGTTTCAAATAGTGACGGGGCTATAAAAAGTGTGGGTGCGAAACCCGGGGAAACAAGATTAAGATGATGAAATTACATGGTACGACAATCCTGGCTGTCAGACATAAAGGGAAAGTCGCTGTGGCCGGTGACGGTCAGGTGACATTGAACAATATTGTTGTCAAGCATAAGGCCAAAAAGGTTCGGAGGATTTACAACGACAAAATCATTGTGGGATTTGCCGGAGCCACAGCTGATGCCTTGAACCTTTCAGAACGTTTGGAAAAAAAGCTTGAGCGTTACAATGGAAACCTGATGCGTAGTGCCGTAGAATTGGCCCGGGATTGGCGAACCGACAAATACTTAAGACGTCTCGAAGCAATTATGATTGCCGTAGATGAAAAAAACATGTTTGTTATTTCAGGAAATGGTGATGTGATTGAACCGGATGAAGGTGTCATGGGGATTGGATCAGGCGGCGCCGGAGCGCAGGCGGCGGCAACTGCTCTGATGAAACATGCGGATATGGAAGCTGCCGGCATTGTTAAAGAAGCCATGAAAATTGCAGGTTCTTTATGTGTCTTTACAAATGATGCCATCACGATTGAAGAATTATAGACCCTTAACCGATAATGAAGAACTGATAAAATGAGTAATCTTAAACCCAATGAAATTGTCGAAGAACTTGATAAATATATAATTGGCCAGCACAATGCCAAACGTTCAGTGGCCATTGCTTTGCGGAACCGTTGGCGCAGACAGCAGGTTCCGGAAGATCTCCGTGATGAGATTGTACCGAAGAATATCATACTCATCGGACCCACCGGCGTTGGAAAAACCGAGATTGCAAGAAGACTTTCGAATCTGACCGATTCACCGTTTAACAAGGTTGAGGCATCCAAATTTACAGAAGTGGGATATGTCGGCAGGGATGTTGAATCTATGGTAAGAGACCTTCTGGAACTTACTGTAAACATGCTTAGAACAAGAGAACACGAGGCCGTTAAGGAAAAAGGACGACGGATTGCTGAAGAGAGGATGCTCGATCTATTACTTCCCAAAAGCGAATTAAAATCGACTCTTCAACCGGAAGATGAAAGCCAACCACAGTTTGAACTTGTCTCAAACAATACAGGAACATCTTCTTCTACAAGAGAGAAACTTCGAAAAATGCTCCGTGAAGGGAAAATGGACAATCGGTATGTTGACCTTGACGTTTCAGATCGGACAATGCCTGTTGTTGAAATATTTTCCAACGTGGGTATGGAAGAAATGGGCATTAATTTCAAAGACATGATAGGAAATCTTCTACCCAAAAGTACAAAACGACGAAAAGTAAAAGTGCCTGAAGCCATGGAAATTCTTTCTGCCGAAGAGGCTCAAAACCTGGTGGATATGGATAGGGTAGTCAAAGAAGCTATTGGCAAAGTCGAACAATCAGGAATCATCTTTTTGGATGAGATTGATAAAATTGTCGGAAAGAACGGCACACAAGGCCCCGATGTATCCCGGGAAGGCGTTCAGAGAGATCTTCTTCCCATTGTGGAAGGAAGCACCGTAATGACAAAGCATGGCCCGGTTAAGACGGACAACATTCTTTTTATCGCTGCAGGGGCATTTCACACAGTGAAGCCATCGGATATGATCCCTGAGCTTCAGGGCCGCTTCCCCATCCGGGTGGAATTGGATTCACTTGGCAGGGAAGAGTTTGTGAGGATATTGACCGAACCGAAAAATGCACTTCTTCTTCAATATATGGCGCTTTTAAGGACCGAAGATGTTGATGTCGTTTTTAAAAATGAAGCTGTTGATGAAATCGCGAGAATTGCTGAAGAGGTCAACAACATGACCGAAAATATTGGGGCCAGAAGGCTCTATACACTTATGGAGTGTCTGTTGGAGGACATTCTTTTCGAAGCTCCGGATATGGAAGAGAAACGGGTGGTTATTGACAAAATATTTGTGGAAGACAAACTGAAGGACATTAAAGACGACGAGGATTTAAGACGGTATATTTTATAACTAGTGTCCATCCATAAATGGCCCTTTTTGTCCTGCTCTGCGTTCTCCGCGGGTTTCCGGCTGCGGCGTACAGACGTACGCCTTCCTGTCCCGCTTTGCGGGGACCACAAACCCTTGTGCGGCCTTGATCAGAACAAAAACTGCTCATTTCTGAATTGGACACCCATTTTGTTCATTTTGAATTCATGGATGGACACTAACTAATAAAAAAAAGACGAAACCTCAATTGAGGTGATAGAAAATGAACCCTAATGTTGCCGACATACTGATTGAAGCGCTTCCTTATATCCGGCGTTTTTATGGCATGACCATCGTGGTCAAATACGGAGGTCACGCCATGGTGGACGATCAACTGAAAGCTGATTTTGCGCGTGATATCACTTTGATGAAATTTACCGGGTTGAATCCGGTTGTTGTTCATGGCGGCGGGCCGCAGATTAACAAGGTTCTCGACCAGATGGGTATGCAGCACCAATTTATAAAAGGAATGCGATTGACTGATGAAGCGACAATGGATGTTGTTGAGATGGTTCTTGGCGGAAAGGTAAACAAAGATATTGTGACCCAGATCAATAAACAGGGCGGTAAGGCCGTGGGTTTGAGCGGAAAGGACGGAGAGCTTATTCGTGCAAAAAAACTCCATATTGTTTATCAGGAGGATGAAACCAAGCCGCCGGAGATCATCGATCCCGGACTGGTGGGACAGGTGACGCAGATCAATCCGAGAATTATCAATACACTGAGCCGGGAGGGTTTTATTCCAATTATTGCGCCTGTGGGTACAGGTGATTCAGGAGAAACATACAACATCAACGCAGATCTTGTCGCGAGCAGTATGGCCGTTGCCCTTTCAGCAAAACGTCTTATATTGCTTACCGATGTAGAAGGTGTCCTAAATCTTTCCGGAGAATTGATATCTTCGATTGATATGGAAAAAATCGACCAAATGATAAAAGAAAAGGCAATTTCAGGGGGGATGATTCCTAAAATCGAGTGTGCTCTGGAGGCATTGAAAAACGGGGTTGAAAAAGTTCATATTATCAATGGAAGAAAACGTCATGCCCTGTTGCTGGAGCTTTTTACAGATAAGGGAATCGGTACGGAAGTCACCATATAGCATCACAGGTGGCCAAAATAATGTTAAAGCTATTCAATTTGTCGTTTGATAAGAAATCGTTAAATACCAAGATT
>PKTV01000481.1 GCA_002868985.1 Desulfobacteraceae bacterium
GTACTTATGTACGCCGCAGTGAACACGAAATGAAGCGCAACGCAGAAATTGGATTTTTTATGAAGCCGTCACTGTTGACATCTACCATTAATGCAAAATCCGGAATCACCGCATTCGGAATCATCGCTGCACGCCTTAGGTTCTGTCGTTTCTTCTTTACTTTCTTTTTCGACAGAAAGCCTGGCCTCCATTCCATACCGGATTTGTTTTGCTATTCTGTTGTTTACCCTAACCTTGGCAAATGACTCCGAAGCCTGCTCAATTGGCCCGCAAGTGATTTCTTCATCTGAATCTGGAGAAGAAAAAAAACATACCTTAGCGCCCATTACAAATCCGTCAGCGATGCTGCCATTAATGAAGATGTATTTTTTACTTGAATGAATTCTCGTAACCTGTGCGGCCATAGAAATGCTTTGAAAAAATGTCGCAGCGATTATCATAATTGATAGTGCCACAAGTAATACTTTGATTTTTTGCATAACATCCACCTTTTAAGATGTATCTTGCTTATTTTAGTTCATATATTTTGCACAGTAAGAGGTAAAAAAGTAAAAAAATAATACCAAGAAAGAACGATTTGGTAAAGATCTTAATTCAAATCGTGAAATGGCCGGTAAAATAGATGCTTCGAATGATTTTCATGCGGATAAAAGCTGTGAAGCAATTATAAAAATCTGTGGACACTGAATGGTTAACTTGTTTGGCTAAAATATAAACTGTCGGTGGACGGAGATGAATTGACAATTGTTAAAAATAGGGTTTCCTTGACCTGATACCTGAAAAATATGACCGGAATTTCAATCCTCGAATCTTTACAGATATCACAATGCCTGCTAAATTATTTATAGCTCAACTACCGGAAAGAAATCCAAAATTTGATTTCGGTTATGAGCCTTCAATTTTTGGAGGTTGAAGGTTGAGGCAAGAAATCATCATTGTATCTCAAAATTTGACATATAGCGCTCGCATTTTGTATATCTATAACACGTTATGAAATATTCAATAACCTTGGATGACTTGTGGACAAACATTTGTAAGACATCGAGCATCAAAATTACAATAGACTGTTTCTGTATAAGGATGCCAATCAAGCAAACGATAAGCCATGATTATAAAAAATAGCAACTTCAATGCCAAATTCGAAAAAATATCTAAAAGCGCCTTTAGAAATTGGGGTTGGGTGGTGGTTTTTGCCATTGCCTTTGCATGGGTTGAAAGCGCTGTTGTTGTATATCTCCGTGAAATTTATTTTAACGGAGGATTCAGCTTCCCTCTGGTAATCAAGTGGGAAGACGGTAAACACGTTATCGATCCTTTGATTCGAATCGAGTTTGTCCGTGAAATTGCCACAATCATCATGCTGGTGGCAGTGGGCTGGGTTGTCGGAAGGAACAGATTTCAAAAGTTTTGCTTTTTTATGATTGCCTTTGGAATATGGGACATATTTTACTACATTTGGCTGTATGTCATGGTGAGCTGGCCCGAAAACCTTATGACATGGGATCTTTTGTTTTATGTGCCGCTACCCTGGGTAGGCCCGGTAATTACACCGGTATTGATTGCGCTTGCTATGGTGGTGGCAGGCTCTCTCATTATTTATTATGATGAAAAAGGATATGATATCCGCTGGCGGTGGTACGACATGGTAGTCGAACTGAACTGTGGTTTGCTCATGATCGTGGCATTTTGTTGGGATTGGAAGAATATTATTCAAATCCCCGGTGATATTGAAAGAACAGGGATTCCCAACCCTTTTGCATGGTGGCTTTACCTGCCAGCCTATCTATTTTCCATTGCCTATTTTGCCGTAAGGTTGAGGCAAATCATTATTACTGGCCACCCAATTCCGGTGGGTGAACTTGATCGTTAAGATTTCATTACGCATTACTCCAACGAACCTGTAACGAATCCCGATTTCATGTAACTACTATATGTCTTCAGTCACAAGAATTCAATTTAAATTGTGATATCAAATAATTATCTCTTTGTTTGGTGGTGAAACGAAAACTCCGCCTATTTTTTATCTAATACAATTATATTTTATAAAAAAATTAGAAACGCTCAGGGAATATAAAAATCCTTGCGGGGTTTTTTGCGTTATGGATCGTTTAAAAGTTAGAAGAACAATAAAATGAGATAGAGATAATTCATGTCGACCGTGCGACTCATTCCGCTGCAGCCTGAAATTGCGGGATAATTCCACCAACCAAAGATTCGTAGATCCGATACTGAGTTATTTCGCCCAGTAAGTCATCAACCTGTTTTTGAAGTGCCATGCGTTGTTCGCTTTGCAGCCAACGGTTCCAGTCGTCAAGGCTGTTCCAGGTGCTGATAACCAGGTACTCACCGGGACAGTCCAGGCAGCGAAATGTCCTGCCGGTAATGTAACCCGGCTGGATTGTGGCCAGAGATCGGAGTTCTATGATCAGTGGCGCCAGCTTGGCTGCTTTTTCCTTGTCGCTAAATGTGCGTTGGATCATAACCGAAATTGCCATGATGTCCTCCTTTTGTCAGAATCAGAATGTCATCTGATTATAACTCAATTTTTCCACAAAAGGTATATTTATTCTTGTTTATAAGGGCGAACTTTTCCTATTATTCCAAGATACAACAAATGTTATCTTCAAAAGGATCTTTGCCATCCTATTGGCCAAAAAAAATCCTGTGGCACAAACGTGCGCACAGGATTTTTAACAATATAGGATGTTCAGTTATTTCTTATCGTCGTCTTTGACCTCTTCGAAATCGGCATCCACCACATCCTCATCGGGAGCGGATGGACCGGCCTGTTCCTGACCCGCTTCCCCGGCTCCGTCCTGCTGCTGGTCGTCTGCCTTGGAAGCCTGCTGATACATGGCCTCGGCCAGTTTATGAGACGCCTGGGTCATTTCCTCGGTCAATCGTTTGATTTCTTCAGTGTCATCACCTTCCATGGCCTTTTTAAGGGGTTCAATGGCGGCTTCGACCTTGCTTTTGGTTTCGGCATCAACTTTGTCGCCAAGATCTTTGATTGATTTTTCTGTGGAATAGATCAGCGCGTCGGCATGGTTGCGGGCATCGACCAATTCTCTCTTCTTTTTGTCATCTTCAGCATGAAGTTCAGCATCTTTTATCAGTTCGTCTATTTCTTCTTTAGACAATCCGCTTGAAGCGGTGATCTGAATGGACTGTTCTTTACCGGTGGCCGTATCTTTGGCAGACACATTGACGATACCATTGGCATCGATGTCGAAGGTTACTTCAATTTGCGGTATACCTCTGGGTGCAGGCGGTATTCCCACAAGTTCAAAGCGACCTAACGTCTTGTTGCCGGCAGCCATTTCCCTCTCACCCTGTAAGACGTGGATGGAAACGGCCGGCTGGTTGTCTGCTGCGGTTGAAAAAGTCTGACTCTTTTTTGTCGGAATGGTTGTATTTTTTTCAATGAGACGCGTCATAACACTGCCCAGGGTTTCAATGCCCAGAGATAGAGGGGTTACGTCAAGGAGGAGAACATCTTTAACGTCTCCCTTAAGTACGCCACCTTGAATGGCAGCACCAATAGCCACAACCTCGTCGGGATTAACACCTTTGTGAGGTTCTCTTTCGAAAAGTTTCTTTACACGTTCCTGAACCGCCGGCATACGCGTCATGCCGCCCACAAGAATAACTTCATCAATGTCTTTGGGTGTCAGACCTGCATCCTTGAGTGCAATACGACAGGGTTTTTCCAGGTTGTCTAAAAGATCACTGATAAGCCCTTCAAGTTTGGCCCGGGTTATTTTTATGTTAAGATGTTTGGGTCCTGAAGCATCGGCGGTTATGAATGGAAGATTAACATCTGTTTCCATGGATGTGGAAAGTTCCATTTTTGCTTTTTCAGCAGCTTCTTTAAGCCGCTGCAAAGCCATTTTATCATTTCTTATATCAATTCCCTGATCTTTTTTGAATTCACTTGCAAGGTAATCGATAAGCCTTAAGTCAAAATCTTCACCGCCAAGATGGGTATCGCCATTTGTGGCCTTAACCTCAAATACGCCTTCACCGATTTCTAGAATCGATACGTCAAATGTACCTCCGCCCAGATCAAAAACAGCTATTTTTTCTTCTTTTTTCTTGTCAAGGCCATACGCCAGGGATGCAGCGGTGGGTTCATTGATGATCCTGAGCACATTTAGGCCGGCGATCTTCCCGGCATCTTTGGTTGCCTGTCGCTGACTGTCATTAAAATAGGCAGGCACTGTAATCACTGCGTCTGTCACTTTTTCGCCAAGGTATTCTTCGGCGGTATGCTTGATATTGGATAGAATAAAGGATGATATTTCTGCCGGACTGTTCAATTTTCCTCTCAAGTTTATACGCAAATCCCCATTTTTAGCCTGTTCAATCTTGTAAGGAAGTATTTTGATATCAGTTTGAACTTCTTTTGATGCATACCGTCGGCCAATAAGTCTTTTTACCGCAAAGACCGTATTTTCGGGATTGGTAATTGCCTGCCGTTTTGCAATTTGACCCACCAATCTTTCCCCACTTTCTGAAACAGCGACGATGGAAGGTGTGGTACGTCCTCCTTCAGGGTTGGTAATAACTTTTGCATCACTACCTTCCATGACCGCGACACAAGAATTTGTGGTTCCCAAATCGATTCCAATGACTTTACCCATGTGCTTTCCTCCTAACATTTACGATAGTCTTTTTTATATGTTTCCTTTTATTTTGTTTGATCTTTTTTCGTCTGGTTTTCAGGTTTTTTGGAGACAACGACCATGGCCGGCCTTAGAAGTCTGTCATGTATCATGTATCCTTTTTGCAACTCCTTAACCACAGAATTTTCAGCATGCTTTTCTGTTTCTTCTTGCATGACGGCCTGATGTAAACCAGGGTCAAAAGTATCTCCTATAGAGTCAAACCGCTTTACACTGAATTGCTCCAACACTTTGAGTATCTCTTTAAGCGTCATATTGACGCCTTCCACCATTGAGCTGCCGGCGTGTTTTTCATTATTTGAAGACTCGATGGCGCGGTCTAAATTATCAATCACCGGGAGCATGGCCTTTACAAAGCTTTCGTTGGCAAATTTTCTGAAATCATTCATTTCGCGTGCGGCACGCTTTTTGTAGTTTTCAAACTCTGCGGATACCCTGAGCAAACGATCGTGGGTTTCTTTGGCTTCTTTCTCAAGAAATTCAACTTTTTCCTCCATTTCTTTGAAAGGGTCAAGAGGCTCAGAGCTGTCTTTTTCATTCAACTCTTTTTTATTATTGGCTTTATTTTCTTTTCCAGTGTCTTCAACGTTCGTATTAATTTTGACTTTCTTACCTTTTGCCATCAGCGTTGTTATCTCCTGATTTTTTTGAATATTTACTACTCTGCCGTTAAAACTTTGAACCGACATCAAAACATCGCCAAAAAATAAGACTGTCTGGAATATTGTCAAGCCGGAAATAGGAATTTTATATTATAGGTTCAGGAATTTAGAGAACAGAAGGACGTTGTGAAAAATCATGGGAAAAAGTCGGTTGTGCACCCTCTGTCGAATTCTTACTGAAATATAACAAGCCAAAAAATTGACCGGGATCAATCCACGACACAGACCGCATTACTTATCGCTGCTTCCTTCCGGACCTGACGAGGTTCGTAACCGTCTGTTGCGCGGTGGCCGATCAGATTGGCCTATAGGCTTCCAGATTAAAACCCTTAAGAGGGAATTCAGCCCCGCATGAAGCGGATTTCGGGAAAAGGGCACCGCTAGCTCCCCGCCTAGCACAACCGTTATCATGAATATAATCGATAAAAATTTTTTTTCAAGGTAAAAAAGGTTTCGATTATTTAACTTTAAGAAAGGATGAACCCAAATTATAGGCGGCGGTTTTCGTGTTTTTTATTGACAACCACAGATCACTATATCATAATTTGAATGGATTTTATATATATAAATAATTGAAATATATTATAATAATTAAGAAGGCAATTTGTTCAGCCCCTATGAAATATTTTTTAAAAAAATTTCTTTCAGCTCGCTGCTTCATCCACCACACGGCATAGGCGGACAAGAAGGATTTTCAGCCATATCAGGATGGTAAACTTGAGTAAGTTATTACAAACTGTTGAAAAAACCATTGTAACTTATGGAATGCTTAAACCGAAAGATTCGGTTGTTATTGGCGTATCCGGAGGACCTGATTCAGTTGCTATGCTTCATGTACTCTTCTTAATTGCGCCCCGTTTTTCTCTCAAACTTGGGGTTGCCCATTTAAATCACTGCCTCCGCCGGAATGATTCGGATAAAGATGCTCAGTTTGTTGAAGTTTTGGCCCAAAAGTATGATTTGCCCTGTTACACTCATAAAAAGGATGTTTTAAAGTATCAGATCGAAAACAAACTTTCTATAGAAGAAGCTGCCCGGCGTGTTCGCTATACCTTTTTAAATAACGTTGCGAATACAATGCAGTACAACAAAATTGCAGTTGGGCATCATAGCGATGACAATGCGGAACTTATTTTGATGAATCTTTTTCGAGGAAGTGGAACGAAGGGTCTATCAGGCATACCTCCCGTAAGAGACCATAATATTATCCGCCCGCTGATAAAGTTAAGTCGATCCGAAATTATCGATTTTTTAAGTCAAAACAAATTAATATATGTTTCTGACGCATCTAACACGGACACAAAGTACTTAAGGAACAGAGTACGTCATGATTTAATCCCCTTGTTAAAAACAGCATACAATCCAAAAATTTCTGAAACACTAAACCGGCTTTCGTCAATTATAAGATCCGAAGAAGAATGGATTGACGATGTTGTTCATCCTTTTTATGAAAACACCGTAATTGATGTTCAGGAAAATTATATCATCCTTTCTGTTTCGATGCTTAATCGATACCACCCTGCACTGCAAAGGCGGATTATAAGAATGACAATTGCAAAAATAAAAGGGGACTTAAGGCGTATTCGGTTTGTCAATATCAATTCTATCATCGGCCTTTTAGAGAAAAGATCGGCCTATGGAAAGGTGGATCTTCCTGACCGCATTAGAATTCAAAGGGACCGGGATGCGCTCTATGTGTTTAAAGAACAACGTATGTTGCGTGATGTTAGTGAAAAATACAGCCATTCAGACACGTTTTCGTTTGAATATCAGATAGAAAAACTTGTATCTGTGTTTATAAGAGAAATAGGGGCGACCATTAAATTTACTGAAATGCATATGGAAAAGGTGTCCGATTATCGTTATACTGGACAACACACCAGTTTTTTTGATAAGGATACCCTAAGTTTTCCCATGGTAATAAGGAATTTTCGGTTGGGAGACGCTTTTAAACCATTGGGGGCGGGAGGAACGCAAAAGTTAAAAAAATTTTTTATTGACAAAAAAGTACCTCGAAGTGAACGGATAAAATGCCCCATATTGTTGAGCCGAGGGAAAATAATCTGGGTGGTCGGCCATAGAATTGATGAGTCTGTTAAAGTGATGCCTTCAACCAGAAATGTACTGAAAGTTGAACTTTTGCTTGCCTAATCAACAATGATGATTAATATTGAATGTTAATATTGATGTATCATTAATTGTCTCTTAGGGGGGTTAAAACTCTTGAATCCTTTTTACAAAAATCTGGCTTTATGGATAGTCATCACACTGATGATGATCATGCTTTACAACCTTTTCAATCAACAGCATCTGGCTGAAACCAGCATCA
>PKTV01000230.1 GCA_002868985.1 Desulfobacteraceae bacterium
ATATGTCCGGTATCTTCATAATCACTGGTCAGGGCATGCCAGTCGGCGATAAAGAAAAAGCAATCATACTGTTCTTGCATGTTTACCCAGTTAGCAAGTGCGCCGTGCAGATTGCCAAGGTGAAGTGGTCCGGTGGGACGCATTCCGCTTAATATCCTTTTTTTCACTGTCATTTAGAATCTCCTCTGCCGCAGATTTAAGTGTCCATGGAACACTGTAAATTTAACCGGTTATATTGTAAAAGTTTCGAATACCAGACCAAAAACATTGATGATCAACTCGGTTTTCACTATCTTCCCAGCAAAATATTGAACATGGGGGTCAAAAAAAATGACAGTAATTTATCCAGAAGATTTGTTAGAAGCAAGAAAATAATGATGACCATGCCGAATCGTTCCAAACGGGCAAATTGGATTCTTAATGGCGCAGGCAGACACATGGCAAGTATTTTGCTTCCATCAAGGGGAGGTATGGGGATCAAGTTAAATATGGCAAGGACCAAATTAATCACCACACTGTAAAATAGCATAGAATAAAGGTCCATAATAAAAGGGTTGAAGATGGATGTTTGCCAAAACAATTTATAATAGGTCAGAATCTGAAAGAGAATCCCCGATAAAAACGCAAGTATAAAATTGGCCAAAACTCCAGCCGAGGCAACATAGATGGTACTTTTTCGAACATCCTTAAGATTAGAAAAATTGACCGGTACAGGTTTGGCATAACCAAATATTACCGGTGAACCGGTCAATTTTAACATGAGTGGCAATAGCAGCGATCCAAAGAAATCCAGGTGTTTAATGGGGTTGAGCGTCAATCTCCCGGCTTTTTGTGCAGTACGATCTCCCATTCGTAAAGCGATATATCCGTGCGCAACCTCATGTATGGTAACGGCGAATAAAAGCGGAACGATCATCACAATAATCTGATTCAAGTTTATATTACTGAACATAATCTTTTACAAAGGCAAGTTCTTCACTGCGTGTTTTAATACGGCCATTTAATTTACCATCAAGGACAGCCCCCAGTATTTCACGGTAGATCGGACCGGGTTCGAGACCGAGTTTTTTCAGATCTTTCCCTTTTATCGACGTTTTGATGTGCCTGAGCTGTGTAAAGTAATTGGAGATGGATCGTTTTAGCGCTTCGTTTTTCGTTGCTGCCATCATATAGAGAATCAGCTCGATCTTGAAAACGGAAATTCCCCTGTAAATGGTACTGTTTTTTACGGGAAGATTTCGTTCCATCAATGAGATGAACCTGTCCGCCTCGAAGCGTTCCTTGCAAAAGATGCTCCTATGTCTCGGCGCGATTTCAAATCGCTTACAGATTTCACTGACAGTCTCTTTATCGCGGGATCTTAACAGTGCCAGAAAGTAGACAGCCCATTTCATATAAGGTTCTTCAAGAAAAAGCAAATCATGCCAAGATAGTACTTTTTTTGAGGAATTGAATAATGATATCAAATCATTATTCAATATTATGGAAGGGTGAATAACATGAAGGAGGTGATATTCATTCATCCTTGAAATGGCCGGTAAAGGATTTTCTTCTTCGAGAATCAGACGCAATTCGGTAAATACCCTTCTTCCGCTGAGCCGTTGGAAAAAACCCATTTTTACGGCATTTTCGATCAATCCTGAAGTCAGTTTTCCGATTGAAAAGCCGAAACGCTGTTCGAACCTGATGGCACGGAAAACCCGGGTTGGATCTTCCACAAAACTTAAATTGTGCAAAACTCTGATGATTTTTTCTTTAAGATCTTTCTGGGCCGAAAAAAAATCGATTAACAGGCCGAACCTATCGGGATTAAGCTGGATGGACAATGTATTTATGGTGAAGTCTCGCCGATAAAGGTCTAATTTTATTGAACTCATTTCAATTGTAGGAAGCGCTGCCGGGAATTTGTAATATTCCATTCTGGCGGAAGCTACATCAATTTTAAAACCGTCCGGAAATATAATTACAGCAGTACCGAATTTTGCGTGGGAATGAATACGGGCACCCACGATTTTCGCATATTTTTTCGCAAATTCGATACCGTCTCCTTCAATGACGATATCGATGTCTTCATTATTCCGATACAAAAACAGGTCGCGCACGAATCCGCCGACAACATATGCGCCATAACCGATTTCCTCGGCTTTTTCTCCGATGCTTTTAAGGATATCAATAATTCGCGGTGTAAGACGTTCTTTCATAAACTTGAGGATGTTCCTGGTTCTTGCGTGGAGGTGTTCCTTCAACAGGTCAGGTGAATTTGAACCCGTGTGCCTGGATTGCCGCACCAGAATATTGAGCAGATCGGTTCGGGTAATCACACCTAAAATGATATCTTTCTCAACAACAGGAAGGATACGCTGCTTATTTTCAATTATCTTTTCCTGTATTTCGGCTAACTCGGAGTCGGATTCAACAGACGCCATTTCGGTGGTCATATACTCCTTTATGGGAATGTGATCTAACCCGTGATACATGGCCTTTTCGATAATCTGTCGGGTTATAAAACCCTGCAGATTTTCTTTGCCATTATTTTTTTGGGTAACCAAAAGTGCATTGATGTTATAACGGGTAAGAAGGTTTCCGGCGTTTTTGCAGGAAACGTTTTCATCGGCCGTGATCGCCGGCGATGACATAAGGTCTTTTGCCCGACTACGAGATTTGATTTTACTGTAAAGGATTTCTAACAGCTCGTTCTCAATCTGTACCAAAGTCTTGCCTTTGATCGTTGCGGCGGCTGCAAATGTATGCCCTCCACCGCCCAGATGAGTGACAATAGCACCAACATCGACTTCCGGTATTCTGCTTCGGGCGACGATATACATTTTATCTCCCATGCGGGCGATGGCAAATATTGCATCAAGGTTTTCCATTTTAACCATTTTGTGGACCAGAAAGGCGAAATCGGACACATAATTGTCCGTCGATACACTTGTAATGACAATTTCGATATTATCAATATTATAACGGGTAGAGGCTTGAATCATGTCATTTAGAAGTCCGACCTGTTCAGGGCTTATCTCCCTTGAAATCAAGTTAGAAACAACATTTAAATTGGCACCCTTTGATAGTAAAAAAGCGGCGGCTGTAAAATCTTTTTCTGTTGTGCTTGGAAAAGTAAAGGAGCCCGTGTCCTCATATATACCGAGACACAAGATCGTTGCTTCATCAGGCGAAATTTCGATCTCCTTTTCTTTTAAGATTTCTGTAAGAATCGTTACCGTGGCGCCGGTTGCACAATGAATCTCGTAATGCCCCTTAATATCGTTACTCATTGGGGGATGGTGATCATAAATATGAATATCAACATCCGGTCGATCCAGTATAGCTGAAAGTTTACCGATACGGCTTGCCTGTCGGGTATCCACCAGGACCAGCTTTTTGACGTTATCCAAATCGATATCTTTAATGTCAGCCATATTAAAAAGATATACCATTGATTTTATAAAAAAATTTCTTAAATTTTTTTCCTGGGAACCTGGAAAAACCGCCATGGAATCAGGATACAATTTCTGCGCCGCAAGCATTGAAGCCAAAGCATCAAAGTCAGCGTTGATGTGTGTTGTAATAATAGTGAGGTCTTTTTTATGATTCCCTTTGGTTTTTGTCAAAACTTTGCCTTTATTTCTTTATTTTGTATTTTTTATGACAAACAGAATCAAAATAGCATCATCTCTATAACGTAAATAATTGAATATTTTTCATCGGAGAATGGCGATTAAATGTATTTTTTCACCTTTAAACATATGCATATGTGGATGGGTTTATCAAGCGGTATAATATCCTATTTAGCAATAAATTCTGCAAATCTGTTGTTGTTTGAATTAGATTATGATACTATTTAGACTATATATTCACAATCTGTGTTGTCTCCATTATGAGGAGGAATGATCATGCCGGTTTATTTATGGAAAGGGAAGGATCGACATAATAAGAACAAAAAAGGCGAAATGGAAGCACCATCTGAAGATGTTGTCCGTTCGGAACTTGCCAGACGAAAAATAACCTCTCCCAAAATTAAAAAGAAGCCAAAGGATCTCTTTGAAAATGTCTCTTTTATGCAGCCTAAAGTGAAGGGGTCCGATGTCATAATTTTTTGCCGACAATTTTCGACCATGATCGATGCTGGACTTCCTATCATCCAATGCCTTGATATTCTTTATGCTCAGAATGACAATAAAACGTTTAAAAATATGCTCAAAGACGTTAAAGCGAATGTCGAGAGCGGACAAACCCTTGCAGAAGCATTGAGAAAGTACCCCAAACAGTTCGATGATCTTTTTGTAAATATGATAGCAGCCGGGGAAGCCGGCGGTATATTGGATATGATTTTGAGAAGGCTGTCAGCCTACCTAGAGAAAGCTGCAAAGCTTAAAGCCAAAATAAAAGGTGGTATGACGTATCCCCTGGTAACAATCGTTATCGCCATCGTCGTCGTCGCTATTATCATGGTTTTTGTAATTCCCGTATTTGAGGAAATGTTTAAAGGTATGGGAAGTGCGCTGCCGACGGCCACCCAGATTGTCGTTAATATTAGCAGGGCTGTTAAATCCAATATCTTTTATATTATCGGTGCAACAATGATATTCATATACGCAATGCGGCGTTTTTATAGAACCGAAAAAGGAAAAATCTTAATGGATGATCTTTTGCTAAAAATGCCGTTATTTGGCGATTTGATTCGTAAAGCCGCTGTTGCCAAATTTACACGAACCACCGGGACAATGCTTTCCAGCGGGGTTGCGATTTTAGATGCGCTTGAAATTGTTGCCAAAACAGCAGGTAACAAAACCATTGAAAAAGCTGTGTTTGATACCCGAACTGCCATTGCAGAGGGGCGAACAATGTCAGATCCGCTTGCTGAAAGCGGGGTCTTTCCGTCAATGGTTTGCCAGATGATTGCTGTCGGCGAATCCACCGGCGCCCTTGATGCAATGTTAACAAAAATTGCTGATTTTTATGAAGAAGAAGTCGATCAGGCAGTGGAAAACCTGACTTCATTGATAGAGCCGTTTATGATTGTATTTTTGGGTGTGGTTATCGGCGGGTTGGTTGTGTCTATGTATTTGCCTATATTCAAAATGGCAGCAGCGTTTGGTTGATAATCATAAAAGTCCCTATAGAACATTATGAGCAGTTCTTCAATAACGCCTGAAGAAGATTTATATCATAAGCTCAAATGGCTTATGTTCTTTAGAATTCTTTTTGCTTCATTATTACTGGGCTCAACAATTATTGTCCAGCTAAGAGAAAATTTTTTCCCCCCGGACAAATCTTTCATCGTTCTTCATGGTCTTATCGTCATCATATTTCTGCTTTCAATTTACTACGCGTTTATTTTTCGTACCGTAAAAACAAGGATACTTTTTCCCTATATTCAAATCGGCATCGATACGTTATTAGTAACATTAATCATTTATATTACCGGTAGCTTTTCAAGTATTTTTTCTTTTCTATATCTGGTTGTCATTATCTATTCGAGCATGATCATTTTTAGAAGAGGGAGTATGATCATGGCTTCTTTTTGCAGTATCCAATACGGTATTCTGATCAACCTCGAATATTACGGTATCATCGACCCTTATTTTTTAAAAGAGAGCGGTTCAATTGGCGACTATGCCTGGAACCTTGTGTTTTTTAAGGTTGTGATCACCATGGTGGCTTGTTTTGCAGTTGCTTTTTTAAGCGGCTTACTGTCAGAGCAACTGAGGAGGACAAAAAAAGAGCTTTCAGTCATGGAAGAACGTGTAGAACGTGTTGAAAAGATGGCTTACCTGGGTGAAATGGCAACCGGCATGACCCATGAAATCAAAAACCCTCTGGCGTCACTGGCAGGCTCTATCCAGATTTTAAGAAAAGAAATTCCCTATGATCCCGAACATGATAAACTGATGCAGATCGTACTGCGTGAGACAGACAGGTTAAATGCCCTTGTGAGTAATTTTCTTTTGTTCGCAAAACCACCGGTCGGTAAAATCGAGAGAGTAAATCTTGAAAGCGCTTTGGCAGAAACCATCAAACTTTTTGAAAAAAATCAAAATATCAGCCGCAGAGTTACGATTATGAGTGCTTTTTCCCCCAATATTTGGGTTGAAATGGACCCTGTTCACCTGCGCCAAGTCATGTGGAATATCATTCTAAATGCAGCCGAGGCTATTGAGGGTGAAGGTCATATTAAAGTTAAAACATATCCTTTGAAGCATAACCATGCATGTGTCGAAGTTAATGACACGGGTTGTGGAATGACAAAAACGCTCATACAATCAATTTTTGATCCCTTTTTCACAACAAAGTCAAGCGGTACCGGGCTTGGACTTTCCATCGTCCACAGAATCCTTGAATCCTATAATACCTGGCTTGAAGTTGAGAGTGTGGTCGGTAAAGGGACGAGATTTACTTGGAAATTAAATCGGATAGATATACCAACTTAATCTTGACACTTATATGCAAATAGGTTACCAAACCAAGTTTAATCGTTCGATAAGGTGTCTTTTTCTATTCGAACTCTGATGTGTTGATAATGTTAGTTGATAAAAGGCATTGCCGATAAATTGTTGGCAAGGCTCACCCATTGGGAACAGATTTGTTTTACCTAAACTGAGCGATTGCCGATTTTACCGAACCTGCATCGTTATGGGAAATTTGTAGTAGCAGACGGAGGTTTATCCCGTTCAATATAGCGGGGCTGCATGTCTCATGCCTTGTATCTCCCCGAAAGGCGGGATCTTACGACCGGCGAACTCGACAATTGCTCAATTTAGGTTTCAGTAGAAATGATCACTACTTGAATTTGAAACCCTTCAGGATCCCCGATCTCACGGCATCCCCCCGTCAGAGACGGGAATCTTAGATCTGCGTTGAAGCGCATTTGCGATAGTATATAAGAGCTTCATGCGCTTTGTTTTGAATCTGCGGCAACTTTAGCAACCGTTCAACTTAGGTAAAAGCATATGGATAAAAAGAGCTCAATCATAGAAAAAAGAAAAAAGAAGCTCGAAGACTTAACAAATAACAATATTAATCTTTTTCCAAACGATTTTGAAGTGTTGCATACTGTCCGGGATATTATGAAGGCCATAGAGAATTCACCAGATTCTCTTACACAGGATGATCCTGTTTTTATTGTTGCCGGCCGCATGATGGCTGTAAACCGGTTTGGTAAAGCCGCTTTTATCAGGTTTAGGGACCGTACGGGACAGCTTCAGGCGTATGTGAGAAAAGACAAAATAGGAAACCAATCTTACAGCCTTTTTAAGCAGATGGATATTGGGGATTTCGTTGGTTTGAAAGGTGGAATGTTTAAAACCAAAACAGGTGAGTGGACGCTTCTTGCCAATGAATTGAGGCTTGTCTGTAAATCAACTCGCCCCTTACCGGAAAAATTTCATGGTCTCAAAGATCCTGAAAAACGGTATCGTCGTCGTTATCTTGATTTAATAATGAATTCACATGTTCGAGATATTTTTGAAAAACGGAGCAAAATCATTCAGGCCATACGCACATTCTTTTTGGACCGCGATTTTCTTGAGGTGGAAACGCCGATGATGCAACCCATCCCGGGAGGAGCGGAGGCGACTCCATTTATAACTCATCATAATGCTTTGGGCATAGACCTATTTTTACGAATAGCTCCTGAATTGTATCTAAAACGTCTG